>NZ_WQGD01000013.1:0-123563 GCF_013034475.1 Ruegeria sp. HKCCA6837 | reverse complement strand
TCGTTGTGTATTTCGGAGTTAGCAAAGCTTGGTTGCGAAGGTCCGCTTCGGGCTGCCTCCAGTCACTAGTGCGAACAGTGGTGAACGCGGCTTCGAGCCTAGCGCCGGTAATTCGCTGGAGCGGTAAACCCTCCATTCCGAAGTTTTATTGGGCCGCAGCCAGCGGTGATGCCGCCACGGCCCACGTGGTAAAACGTCAGTTCGTTGGGGTCACATCGACTAACGTTGGTTCGCGATCACCGCTGGTTTCAAAGACGATCATCTCGTCTCCCATAGCTCCGAAGTCAATCTGCTTCATATCGACCATATGCACCGTTCTGTCGTACATCGTGTGATAGTAGTAGACGAGGTTGAGGGAGTCCGCAGCGGTCGTGATCTGAGTTGCGCTGTAAAGCAGGTCGTCCGACTGCACATCGTCTTGAGCGCCCTCCGCTGCATCGGCCGGAATGTTGAAATTATCCAGAATGCGAAACGCCTCGCGCACGGTGTCATAGCCACCTTGCGTCTCCCGCGCCGTCTGAGAAAAGGCGACTGCGCGGACGAACCGGGATGGGGGTGTGAAGTCGCCTGGCAGCCCTATCATTCCACTCCCAGCGCCAAGGGGCGCGAAAGTAACGCCACTTGCCTCAACTTCCGGAAGCCCAAGGGCCGACAGGTTTACGTAGTTGTTAAGGTTCGTCATGTGCCAATCGTAGTTTGGCGAATTGGTGATCACGCCAAGCGGAGCATCGAAAATCGTCAGTTCACCGTCAATGTACTCGACAACGATCCTTCCGCCGAACCGGTCAGCAACCAACATATGAAATGGGAAGGGAAATCCGAGAGTCTCATCTACGACCCCGACAACACGGACATTCGCCAACCCGGTGGCAGCCTCTTCAACTGTCTCAAATTGGGAAAGGACATAGCTGGCTAGCAAATCGCCGGGAATCGTGTTGCCGGAAAGGTCAGGGTCGTACTCCTGATACTCGGTGAAGCCGGGCAGATAAAACAACCCGGCGGTCAACCCAGCTTCGTTGATGCCATCTGCGGGAGCCCCATGATCCAACATGCTGATACCGACCATTCCAAATCGGCCGGTCCAGTTTGCTCCGTCTCGCTCATCTGGCATTTCGCCTGCGGTATAAGTGAAACCTCGCGGAATAATGTTGATCTTTGTCTCAAGATCGAACGGCCCCCATTCGGCGGTCCTTGCGCGAACGATGCTTCCATCCTGCCCTGTCAACATGATGCCAGTGCATCCCCAGGCCATCGATACTGAAGCCACAAAGGCTATGGTCGCTTTTGGTAATATCCGAAATAGCTCGATATGACGCATGGTCGTACTCCAATTGGACTGATCTGATCTTATGAACTCGCTCGACCAAGCTACCACACCGGTTCTCAAGTTGAATGAAGTTTGCATGATCTTCAAATAGGCAAGAAAGTCCGCCTATTCCTTCCGTCGGACTTTGCAAAGTCCGACTCTGAATGTCTGGTTTGGGCTGAGAGCGGTAGTTGCCTTGTGCTGAGGAGATGGCGGCTCTATGCGCGTTGCAGACTTCGCGTCCTTGTCGTTAACTTTGAGTCCCCGCCACGAGCGCAACTTGACCGATATTGCGCCGTGCACGAGTGTCTGTTCGTAACGAAACAGGCTTGCGAAACCGAAACGATGAAACTGCTGACACCAAGTATTGACCAAATACCCGCTTACGTTTCGGCACTTCGGCGAGGCTGGTCGCCAGACAACTTGCGTGCTGAAGCTGCAAAAGAGCAGATCGAAACTATATCGAATGATGCGAGATCGTTCGTTTCAAATCTCGACGACCCCACTCCAAAGGCCGGAACTGTCACTCTGCCAGATGGCTCGAAAGCACCTCGCCTGCCAAGCATCCGCAGGTGGATATGGGATGATGAGTTTTGCGGCCACATAGGTTTGCGATGGAAGCCGGGGACGGAGGAATTGCCCCTTACTTGTTCTGGTCACATCGGCTATTCCGTCGTGCCTTGGCGAAGAGGGGAAGGATTGGCGTCTGCCGCGCTGGTTGCAATGTTGCCAGAGGCAAAATCAATCGGGTTGAGCTACATTGAAATCACGACCAGCCCTGACAATCAGGCATCCGTGCGTGTCATCGAAAAAGCGGGTGGAAAATTTGTTAGAAGCTATATCGCTGACAAAGCTCTTGGCGGGCATGAGACGGTTGAGTTCAAAATTGCGTTGGTTTAGCGAACAAGTTCGGGAACCCGGCATTCATACTCAAGGTGTCTGACGACGGACACTCCCCGATTTTTTTGATCGCCTGCCGGGCATCCTCTACGTAATCTGCAATACTCAATCCAATAAGCTTGCTGTCGCGTTCGGGTCCGCTTGGAAGATCATGATAACGATAGGACAGGCTCTCGCAGGTATATCCTGATGCCTCGAATGGTGCCCGGACATTCTCCATCGTCCAGGCTGCCGCATTTGTACCCGTCAATAGGAGAACCGGTGGCCTAGGCTCACTCAGCATCTATACTCTCCACAAATTGCCCCAAGAAGACCTACGCACTGCCGTTGGATCGTCCAGCTACTCTTCACGAGATCTGACTGTGCAGCAAGGTGTCTGATGCCGAACTAGCTGCTGGATCGCAACACGGCACTAGACGTTCTGGAACCCAGATCCAACTCAGCGGATCGCCCAGAGACTGTTGATCTTCCCCGAGTTCAGAGCGGAGTGAACAGATAGAATGATGCGGCGTGACGCCAATTTATTTCCTACCGACCCGGAGCGGGCAGGGATTGGCTCAAGGCAGTTCCAGGAAGGGTCAAGATAGACGCAGAAAACAAATGGCTGAACAGAGTTCTGGACTGTGACATAGATGATCTTCGCCGAGGTTGGGTGTAGGTGAACTAGTAGTTGAAACGCAAACCTAAGCCGGCACCTTTATCGTAGGGGCGGTCGGAACCTATACCGATGAGGAAATCAGCATAAATTGCAATGCCAGGACTGAGGTTCTTACCAATCTGGAACTCAGCGGTCGCTGGCCAAGCATCGTTCTCCCAGTCATATGGTGCTTTGATATCAGCCTTGGCCCAGTACCCATCGCCAAACGGTTGTAGCGCAATCAACCGCATCGCGGTTTGGTTTATGTCCGTCGGGCCATTGTATGAAGCAAAATGCTGGAGCAGTGGGATCAGCGTCAGCCCTGATTTTGTGTTTGCAAAGGCGAACCCGCCAAAAGGCGCAATTTGATCGGACCCGGTTCCGATCCCTTTTTCTGGGTCGCCAAAGTCCAGTATCCACTCCAGGCCAATGGCCGACTTGATGGCCCATGTGTCGTTGAGCGGTCTCTGAGAAGGGAAATAGATCGCTTTGAGGCTCAATTTCTCAAAGTCAGTGAAACGCGTTCCGGTCACATCCGTTGAGTTGTAGTGCAACTCATATTTCAGTTTCAGATCAGGCCGCAGCATGTATGCGCCATCTATAAAGGCGTCCTGCTTGTCGGCACCGTTGCCCAAATCAAAATACTGATACCGGATGTCCGTGTTATTGACTGCGGCCAAAGGGTTTGAAGCGTTTTCATCGGCAATTGCTGGGGTCGAGACAATGCCAGTTGCCACTACAAGTACAAGCGCTTGGAATTTCATATTGTTTCCAGAAACTTTGTTGTGGGTGCCGAGCCCCACATCAAGCACATCATTTGTTGATGCGGGGCTTGCAGTACTTTTTGTTTTAGTCGGGCTGAATGTCCCGCTTGGCTACAAAGGCATCCACCGCTGCGACGGTTTCAGGACGAAGGTTCACGATACCTTCATAGGGACGTCCGGTCGCGGCCGGTTGATCGGGGTACATTTCCTTGAATTTCAGGTGGCGGGCAATAATACGGTTAAACTCATGTCCAGCCCATGCTCCGATCTCGGTCGATACGCTCTGTTCTTCGCGGGGGTCGCGGAACAGGTTGTAGAACTTGGCCACGATAGCATTTTCACCTTTGGCCGGAACTTTGAGTTTGATGTGTTCCTTTACCACCTCTTTCAGCGAATTGATCGAGTAGATCAGTACATGATCCCTGCGCCCATGCGTATCGCCAATAAACATCAGGGACGTCTGATCGACACCGTCAATGATCCGGTCGCGGGGGATGGCATCCATCGCTCCGCCGATACGCGCAATTGACGTGAACAAATCAGAGATATGAATAATGTCAGATACAATCGAGTCTCCCTCGATCAAGCCGGGCAGGCGGGCAAACGCGTCCACCCGAACGCCTCCTTCAGACGTATCGGCCTTGCCGCCGCGGAAGACCAGCGGCGAAAACCCACTGCCGGGGGCATATTTGGTGAAGTGACCGTTGTCGCCCATCAAAACGATCAGGGTATTGTCCCTGAGCCCCAGCGCATCGACTTCGTTCAGAATGACCCCTATCCATTCATCCAGCTCTTCCATGCTTTCAACGAATGTACCGCCGTTGGGTGTCGTGAACGCCTCTCTCGTCGTGCGCGTTGTCGACAGAGGGACAAGCGGCCAGTATTGCAGGAAGAACGGTTCATCCCGTTCTGCTAGCAGGCGCAACTGTTCCATCGCCTGTGCCTGATAGCGGATGTTCATTTCATTATATTTGTCCTGGGTCCATTTCTCACCCGGTTCCATATGGACTTCGCGGACCTCCCCGCCAATGACAGCTTCAAGGCCGGTAATCATGTGTCCCGGATCAGGGCGAAACCAATCATCCAGCGTGTATTTGGAGTTGTAGTTGTCTTCCCCTATGGCCATGGTGATTTCTTCCTTGGCTGCATCTTCGTTGAAGATGGCCAACTGGCCCTGCTGATGGATGGGGAACGCGGCGTAGTCAAAGCCCTGATAAGTAGGCCAGGATTCCTGAATGTCGCCCATGTGCCATTTGCCAACATGCGAGGTGTTGTAGCCTACGGATTTCAGAACTTCGGCAATTGTGACTTCTTCATCGGCAAGGCCAAAACCTGAAATATCGACGGCGGTATCGCCCATCCCATTGCGATACGGCTGGCGACCCGTCATGAAGGCGACCCGCGACGGTGTGCAGGACGGCTCGGTATACATGCGCGCAAACCGCATGCTTTCCTCTGCGAGCGCGTTGATATTGGGCGTCGAATACCCGCGTATCGCGTTCATCTCGGGCATACCCATGTCGCCAAAACCCATATCGTCAATAAGGATGTAGAAGATGTTTGGAGGGTTCCCTCCGTTTTTCTCACGAAAATCGGCCAGCAGTTGGTCAACCTGTGCGTCGTTCTCGACCCAAACGGCTTCGTTTTGTTGCTTCAGCACATAGTATTCCGCATCATGCACGATATTGCTGTCCTTAGCTGCCGCCGTGATAGCGGAGCCGGCAAAGACCAGCGCGGAGAGGAACAGTTTTGATTTCATGAGATACCCCTGTTTCATGATTTACTTGTTTTCAGACCTTCAAGGATCAGATGATGGCAAAAGGTTGAAAGGGAGAGTTCGCTGTCTTCAGCCTGTGAGCGCAACAACTCTTTTTCGCTTTTGGTTAGCAGCGTTACGACGCGTTCGGTGCGCGCAGTATCATCAGGCAACGATGGGCGTCCGAACCTCTTCCCTCTCGATTTGTCTGCTTTGTCTTGCAATTTTCCAAGCCTACATATTCGAATAACATTTCATGAAAACTACCTGCGGGGCGGAATGGACGACATCAAAAAACGATCAGCCCCCAAAAAAACCTGCGCCCCAAACACACTTTTTTTGCAGGACCCTTCGCAATTCCGCGAGCTGTCCCAATGGGATGTCGAGCTACGCCAAATTGAAGAGGGAACTATGAACTCTTCGGTATCCGTTTGGGCAGGTCTTGACCTTCAAATGATCGATTTGTCGTTTGATAAGGCTGTGTACCAAACCGGTGTTTCTCGCTCTGACATTCTAGCGTTTGGCTTACCAGACAAAGGGAGTGTACGGACTTGGCTTAACGGCTCACCCTCAGACACCGCTCTGATGAATTTTGGTAGCGGAGACCCTTTTGAAGGCGTGAGCAATTCAACGCTCACAGGCCTGACCTTTGCCATCGACATCCGAAGGGCTCAACGGATCGCCGACGATTGCGGTCTTGATATCAGCACCGCGCGAAATGACGCTTTAAGATCTTTCGTTAGCGACGCTGGCAAGCTTCATTCCTTAGTCAAAAACAAAGCGCGCTTTCTAATTGGATCAGCGGCCGGACCAAGCTCTGATAGTGAAGAGAGTGATATGATCTTAGAGCTTCTGGAAATGCTGGTGGTAGGCGAAAAATGGAGTGATCGGCGAAACAGTAAAAATAGAACCCGTTTAGCACAACAAGCCGTTGAGTTCATGCGGGCCCATTTGATGGATAACGTGTCAATCGGTGAAGTATGTGCAGATATTCAGGTATCCGCATGCACTCTTCGTCGCGCGTTTCAGGAAACATATGGGGTGAGCCCCAAGCAGTTTTATCTAAGAGCCCGTCTCGGTGCTGTGCGCCATGAACTGGTATCCTGCTCGCCAGAGGAGAGTATATCGGACATCGCAAACGCTTACGGATTTTGGCACATGGGTCAGTTCGCGCGAGACTACAGAGCACTCTTTGGACAACTGCCGACACAAACGTTGTCCGGCAAAATGAACTGAAACAGAGCTTGGCAAAAGTCTTTGGCGCAAAGTTTGTGTTAAGCAATTGTAGTTGTGTAGCCACTGTCAGAGTTCAGTGGCTAGCGACGCTGAGACCTTGGCAGTACGCGGCCTAACTTGTCCGCAACACGAGAATTGCAAAGTCGGATTTTGAAGGTCCGCTTCGGGCTGCCATCGGCCGAAAAAACAGGGCGCAGAGAAACGCGTAATTGAGGCCGCGGCGGTAGGACAAAAGAGTAAAGGTCGGCGTCAGCCGGTCATACCTGCCGCCCGTAGCCCATTGGTGAGAAGTTTAAAATCATCCGGTCGCCGCCACATAGACCGAAACCCGCGAGTAAGGCTATCTAACGTATCATCCTCAACCACAATACCTCGACTTGTGAACTCATCGTGACGTTCAGAAACAAATTCTTGCAATGCGTCAGAGGCGTCTCGCTCCCGTTTGAGCTGCGCGTAGGAGGCGGCGACAAATGCTGTGGCCAACGAGTTAAGCCGCGCTGCTCCCATTAGAAAACTAAGCGCTGCTTCAAAGTTGCCGTTGAAAAATTCGACCTGCCCCATAATCCAGTCGATGGCAGGCGGATGTAGCGGGTCCAGCGCCATCGCTTCCGAAACTACTTCGCGCGCCTTTTCGTGCAAGCCGAGCAATAGGAAAGCGTAGCCGCACCATGCCATCGACTCCGCCTCGTTTTCTATCATGGAAAGTGTCTTGTTGAATTGTGCCTCTGCCTCATCCCAAAGGCCAGCACAGAGATAGGAAAAACCAAGTTGGTCCTGAATGTAGACGTCCCGGTTATCCAGTGCCACGCCCTTTCGGGCAATTTTCAAAGTGTGGGCCGGTGCGTCAGCGTCCGCCAGCCCAAGCCACAAATCTATGACATATGTATCTGAAAGATACATATAAGATCGCGCGATGGTCGGATCGAGTGCGACCGCTCGTTCCAACAACGCTCTCGCCTTGGCCGTATCTCGTGCGTTCAGACCATCGCGTAGCGCCTTGCCCTTGAGCATCAGTTCATAGGCCTTCATCTGATCCGTTGGTTTCTGTGTCGAACGGTCGACGACATCGTGCTGGACCCTGCCCGGCAACACTGCGACGATATTTCGAGCCACTTCGTCTTGAACCGCCAGAACGTCTTCCAGTTCGTGGTCATATCGATCCGACCAGAGTTGAGTGCCCGTACCCGCGTCAGCGAGCTGTACCGAGATTCTCACGCGACTGCCGACCTTTCGCACGCTGCCTTCAACCAGGTAATCAGCGCCGAGAGCCTCCGCGATTTTGGCCGGATCTGTGTCCTGTGTCCGGAACCTGAAAGACGCATTTCTGGAAACAACCTTAAGCGTCCGAAAACGCGATAAACCCACAATAATGTCTTCCGCAATCCCGTCGCTGAAGAAGGCCTGCTCGGGGTCATCGCTCATGTTGTGCAGTGGCAAGACCGCAATAGTGGCTGTTCCTGACGATTCAGGCCGATCCGGTTTAGCGCATACAGCGCTTGACCCGCCAATGCGCCAAGCATGTACCGGTTCGGCAACGTTCTTTACTGTGTGCTGACCAGCATCCTCCCAAGCAACCGGTATACGATTTCCGACCACACGATATACGGCGTCCGACACCAACACACCGCCCGGTGGGGCAAGCTGCTCCAGTCTCGACGCCAGGTTCACACCGGAACCAAAAACATCTCCGTCGCGCATGATTATATCCCCAAGAGTAACGCCAATACGAAATTGGAGAGGGTCCTTACCTGCCGCTGATGCGTTTTGCCATTCAACCGCGCAGGAAACGGCGTCGACTGCGCTGTCGAAGCTGGCGAGCAGACCGTCACCCATCTGTTTGACGATGCGACCGTAATACCGACCGACAAGCGGAGCAGCAATATCGTCAATGTGCGCTGAAAGGACTTCGAGCGTGCCTTTCTCGTCCCGCTCCATCCGAGCGGTAAAGCCGACAAGGTCAGCAATCAGGATGGCCGCTAGCTTTCGCTCCACGTGTTGTCCTCCTTTCTGTTTAATACTGGTCGCTAAGTGTTTAGACCATGCGAAAATGAACAGGGTCGGTTTCTGACCTTGCTTGAAGTCGGTTTCAGCGTTGGGGAACTATGCCATTTGTCTGCGCGAAAGGCTTGGAGGACAAACAGCCGAGTTGTCCTCGCCTTGAGTTGCGCCATGTCCGCTTTGGGGCTGAAAATTCTACTCTCGGGGTTCGCGCAAAAAAAGGCCGCTCGAAAGCGGCCTGATAGATTAAACCTCGGTGGCTTCCGCGATGGCGAGTGCGTCTTCGATGTCTACACCCAGGTAACGCACTGTACTGTCCATCTTGGTGTGACCAAGCAATAGCTGCACGGCTCGCAAGTTACCTGTTCTACGATAAATCTGCGCCACTTTTGTGCGTCGCATTGAATGGGTCCCATACTGACTGGGATCAAGCCCAACCGAAGCGACCCATGACTGAACCAACCTCGCGTACTGACGAGTAGAAATATGCAGCCAATGCTGAAAACGCCCTGGCCACAAGTACTCGGATCTTTTCATTGCAGGTTGTTTCAGCCAATTCAAAAGCGAGTTTCTCGTACCACTACTAATTTCAAAACGAACGGGTATCTTTGTCTTGCTTTGGTTGACAGACGCGCGTTCCTTTACTTGTCCAGCGGCAAATACGTCTGCAACTTTCAGGCGAACAAGATCGCAACCACGGAGCTTACTATCTATTGCTAAATTGAAGAGTGCTAAGTTCCTATAATCTTCTGAAATTTCTAAGCGAACGCGTATTGCCCAGACATGCCTTGGCAAAAGCGGGCGCTTCTGGCCAATAACCCGACCTTTGTTCCACGCAGATCGGCCAACTCGAATGACGGGTAGATTTAAAGCTTGCATGACGAATACTCCACACCGCCACGCACCACCTCATCGCCCACACAGTGTCAGCGTCTATTGGTTACCATGCTTGGTCTCCGTCATGAAAAATCTGACTTTGTCGAAGCCTGACCGGCGCCACAAATATGCGATTTGGTATAGGGCGAATAGCAGAACTATGGATTCAATAGATCAGGATGGATAATCTTCGGCGTAGGGGAGAACGGAAGTGGAACGCCGCCTTACCACTATCTTGAGTATTGACGTCGTGGGTTACTCGCGGCTGATGGAACGCGATGAGGCAGCGACGCTGGCTGCACTAAAGTCGCATCGGCTGGAACTCATTGACCCCTTTGCGGCGAGTTTTGGCGGCAAGACAATCAAGCTAATGGGTGATGGTGCGCTGCTGGAGTTCGAAAGCACCGTACAGGCAATGAAATTTGCCGTTTCTGTTCAAAACGAAATGCTTTCTCGAAATTCGGACGTTCCAGAAAGCGAACGAATTGTGTTTCGGATCGGCATCAATATCGGAGATGTGATTGCCGAGGATGGAGACATTTATGGTGATGGCGTCAATGTCGCCGCTCGACTTGAAGGCTTGGCTGAGCCCGGAGGTATTTGCATTCACCGCAGCGTAAGGGACCAGGTGCAGGACAAGCTGGATCTGAATTTCGAGGATCTGGGTGAGACCGAAGTCAAGAACATAGAGAGACCAGTCCGAGCCTTCGAAGTCGTTCTGGATGACAAGGCCAAGGCTTTGGCTATTTCAGAGCCAGTTGTGCATACGAAACCACACATGTCCAAGTGGGCGCCAACTCTAATCGGTGCAGCATGCATCTGTTTGGTGCTGGTTGCGGTCATATGGTGGCGATCCAGAGATGTGGCACCCCTGACCGAACAAGAGGAGTTGGCGCTTGCCATCCCAGACGAACCGTCCATCGTCGTTTTGCCCTTTGAGAACCGCTCAACAGTTGAAGAGGTCGGCTATCTGGCAGAAGGTTTTGGAACAGCAATCACGACGCAGCTTTCGAAGTTTCCACAGCTATTTGTGATTGCTGGTTCTACTTCGATTACCTTTGCGGACAGCTTGGTCAAACCGCGAGAAATTGGTCGAGAGCTCGGTGTGCGATATGTTTTGTCAGGTAGCGTTCAGAGCGTTGGCGAGAATATTTCGATTAACTCAACACTGATAGAGACAGAGTCGGGGCACGCTCTATGGTCGGAACAATATGACGTTGGCGTCGAAGAATTGTTTTCCGCTCAGGCCGACCTTATTCGGGAAATCGCATCCACCCTGAAAATAGTAGTTGAGGAAGAAGAAATCGCGTCGCTTAGGAAACGGCCAACCGATGATCTAGAAGCGTATGAACTTTTTCTGAGGGCTGTCGCCAAAAGCAAGCTGCTGAATACTGCGAGTCGGAAAGAGGCAATAGAACTTCTGGAACGAGCAATAGTGCTCGATCCAGACTACCTTTCTGCCCATATTGAACTGAGCGGTCGCTATCTTAGCCTTTGGCGCTTTGGTGGGTCGGACGATCCAGAAACCGCGCTGAACAAAGCCCGCAGGCACGCACAGCGTGCGTTAGAACTGGATCAATCGGACTATCGCGTTCAACACCGCTTGGGCCAGCTACATTTGTTTGCAGACCACGATCATCAACTCGCGTACCAGGCATTTCAGCGGGCAATAAGGGAGAACCCCAATGATCCTGAGGTCCTATATGGTATGGGCTTTTTAAGGTCGCTTATGGGTGAGCCAGCCGAAGCGATTGAGTGGAACAACAAGGCAAAAAAGGTCAACCCACGTTATCCCGGCTGGTACAATTTTAACGCGGCCCTTTCTCAATTCCTAGTCAGAGATTACGAACAGGCAATTCTGCTGGCAAAAACCGGTGTCTCAACTTATCCAAAGTCGCTTCCTCCGCGCCGAATCTTGGTTGCAACCCTTGCTGAAATGGGACGTCTGGAAGATGCTCAGGTTGAAGCAAAGAAATTACTCGAAATCCGGCCGGACTTCCGTGTTTCTACACACAGGAACACACCCTTTATGCATACTGAGGACCAGGACCGGTATTTTGGTGCGATGGTTGCTGGTGGATTGCCCGAATAACAAGGTTTTCAAAACCCCGAATACTGGCTGTATGCGCGGTTTCCCCAAGCGTTCGCCTGCTTTGTCTCAAGGCATAGTTGATGCAAAGCTCGATTTTGAATGTCCGCTTTGGGCTGGAAGCGGCCATCCGAAAACCTTCCCCGGCAATACGGCGATGGCGCGAAACAGGCAAAGAATGAGACCCGAAGATATGGAGCCTCGAACCAAGAAAGTTGAAGGTTAGTGCGCCCAATGTTTTGGGCCAAAAATGCAATTCTTTGGGCGAAATGCAAAGCTATGGGCGCACCTACAAACGATCAAAAATCCAGGTTTTCAACACTCAACGCGTTTTTCTGGATGAATTCGCGGCGTGGTTCGACCACGTCACCCATCAGCTTGGTGAACAGATCGTCGGCCTCGACCATATCGTCCACGCGCACCTGCAGCAGCGTGCGGGCGTCCGGGTCCAGTGTGGTTTCCCACAGTTGATCCGGGTTCATTTCACCCAAACCCTTGTAGCGTTGTAGCGACAGGCCCTTTTCGCCCTCTTCCAAAATGGCCCGCAGCAAGTCCAGAGGGCCGTGGATAACCTGAGATCGGTCACGGCGGATCAGAGTCGCCGGCGTGTTATACACCTCTTGCAGGCTTTGAGTGAAACTGCCGGTCTTACGCGCCTCACCCGAGCGCAACATGGGGCCATCCAGTGTGCGTACCTCTTCCACACCGCGCAGGATGCGGGCCAGACGGATGCCGTGGTCCTGAGTAATCCGGCCCTGCCAGCCGCGCTCGTATTCCAACGCGATCAAGTCCAGACGGGCAGCAACTTTGTCAGCCACGCCTTGCAGGTCGGCATCAACCGCACCCGGCACGAAAGCCCCCGCGACGGCAGCCTGTTCCAGAATGTGACGCGGGTAATGCGTCGGGAACGCGTCCAGAACACGCTTCAACTGGCGCGCTTCGTCCACGACACGCGTGAGGTCTTGGCCGATAATCTCTTCACCCGAGCCAAGCTTCAACACGGCCCCTTCGACGCCCTGATTGATCAGATAGTCATCCAGCGCGGCCTGGTCCTTCAGGTAAACCTCTGATTTACCTCGCGAAACCTTATAAAGCGGCGGCTGTGCGATATAGAGATACCCGCCCTCGATCAGTTCCGGCATCTGCCGATAGAAGAAGGTCAGCAGCAGCGTCCGGATGTGTGCACCGTCCACGTCGGCGTCGGTCATGATGACGATCTTGTGGTAGCGCAGCTTTTCGATGTTGAACTCATCGCGGCCAATACCAGTGCCCAGGGCCATCACGAGGTTGCCGATTTCCTGGGACGACAGCATTCGGTCAAACCGCGCGCGTTCCACGTTCAGGATTTTCCCGCGCAAGGGAAGAACGGCCTGAGTCAGACGATCCCGACCTGTTTGCGCGGAACCACCTGCCGAGTCCCCCTCGACCAGGAAGACTTCGGTCTTGGACGGGTCCTTCTCGGAGCAATCCTTCAGCTTACCGGCCAGATAGTTCACATCCATCGCCGTTTTGCGGCGGGTCAGTTCACGGGCCTTTCGGGCAGCCTCACGGGCCAGAGCGGCCTCAATGATCTTGCCGACGATACCCTTGGCTTCATTGGGGTTCTCTTCGAACCATTCAGCCAGCTTTTCATTCATCAGGCTTTCGACCGCAGGTCGCACCTCGGACGAAACCAGCTTGTCCTTAGTCTGGGACGAGAATTTCGGATCCGGCACTTTCACCGACAGCACGCAGGTCAGGCCCTCACGAGCGTCGTCACCTGTAAAGCTGACCTTTTCCTTCTTTGCGATCCCGCTGGACTGCGCATAGTTGTTGATCGTCCGTGTCAAAGCGCCCCGGAAACCGGCGACATGCGTACCACCATCCCGCTGCGGGATGTTGTTGGTGAAGGGCAGAACCGTCTCATGGTAGCTGTCATTCCACCACATCGCGATTTCAACGCCGATGTCGTCACGCTCACCCTTGATATAGATCGGCTCGGGCATGGCCGGGGTCTTGGACCGATCGAGATACTTGACGAACTCCTTGACACCGCCCTCATAGAACAGCTCGGTCTCCAACCGCTCGGCAGGGCGTTCATCAATCAGGATGATCCGCACGCCTGAGTTCAGGAAGGCCAACTCGCGCAGACGCTTTTCCAGCGTGTCGAATGAGTATTCGAGGTTCGAAAACGTGTTGGTCGAGGCCAGAAACCGCACTTCGGTTCCTGTTCGATCGCCGCAATCACCCACGACCTTCAGATGTTCCGCTGTCTCGCCACCCTCAAAGCGTGCGACATGTTCCTTGCCCGCACGCCAGATGCGCAATTCCAGCCAATCGGACAGGGCGTTCACAACCGAAACGCCCACGCCGTGCAGACCGCCCGACACCTTGTAGGAATTGCTGTCGAACTTACCGCCCGCGTGCAGTTGGGTCATAATGACTTCAGCCGCTGAAACGCCCTCTTCCGGGTGAATATCGACCGGAATTCCGCGCCCGTTATCACTGACAGAAACGCTGGAATCCGCGTGGATTTTTACCGTGACATGGTCAGCATGCCCCGCCAAGGCTTCGTCGATCCCGTTGTCGACCACCTCATACACCATGTGGTGCAGACCAGAGCCATCATCCGTGTCCCCGATATACATGCCGGGGCGCTTGCGAACGGCCTCTAACCCTTTGAGAACTTTAATGGAATCTGCGCCGTATTCTTGAGGAGCCTGTGCGTCTTCGGACATTCAGTCAGTACCTATATTATTTTGGTAACTTATACGTTTTCTGGTGGGGAATGTCACGCGATCCCCCAAGATTTTGTGTTTGCGAGGGTCGTTTTTTGCCTGCTGGTTACAGGCTCACAAGCGATCAATGTCAGCGGCAATATCCGCAGCGATTTCCTCTGCGTCGACATCCTCGCGCTCAGCCGACAATCGCAACCCAAGAATGTCAGACTGATACCGCGCCGCCAGTCGATCCGGGTCATGTTCAGACTGAATTTCACCAGCATTCTGAGCGCTTCGGAACAGCTCGGCAAAACACGCTTTCATCTCAGTCATGTGCCGCGCAGCTTGATCTGCAAGATCGTGATCTTTCGCTTGCAACTCCGCATATGTCTTTGCCAACATGCAGGCTTTTGTCGGGTTCTCGACCGCTTCGATCACCAAACGGGGCTGCGCTTTCAACGCCCCTTTTGGCCCCAACTTTTCAGCCAAAGCCTTTAGGCGTGCCACGCCTTCCCGGGTGTAGCTTTCCATCGTCAGCGCATAAAGCGCATCCTTCGAGCCGAATGCCGCATAAAAACTGCCGGGCTTTAGCTTCAATTCCCTTTCCAAATCCTTCAACGACGTCCCAGCCCAGCCCTGACGCCAGAAGATGTCCTTTGCTTTAGCAATCAGAGCATCACGATCATATGCGGGTTTCCGAGGCATCAGCATCACCAATTTTTGAACGTTCACTCAAATATATACTTGAGCGATCGCTCAATAAACCCTAAATACGACTCATCGCGCCAAAAACAGGAGTTCCGACATGGCCAATTTTCCGTCGCACGACCTCGAAACCGCTCCCGAAGAGTCCAAACCTCTTCTCGAAAAATCGCAGGCCGCGTTTGGTCGCTTGCCCGGTTTGCACAAGGTGATGGCCGAAAGCCCGCAGCACCTGGAAGGTTATCAGGTTCTACACGGCCTTTTCTTGCAAACCGATTTCGACAACGATGAGAAAACCGTTGTTTGGCAGACCATCAACGTGGAAAACGAATGTCACTACTGCGTGCCCGCGCACACCGGTATCGCCAAGATAATGAAAGTCTCGGACGATATCACCGAGGCGCTGCGCAATGAAACTCCGCTGCCTTCGGCCAAGCTCGAGGCACTGCGCACCTTCACTCTGCAAGTTATGGAAACACGTGGCAACCCGACCGAGGAACAGCTGCAGGCGTTCTTCGATGCGGGCTATTCACACCGCGCTGTTCTGGATGTGGTGCTGGGCCTAGCACAGAAAACCATGTCGAACTACGTCAACCACATGGCCAAAACCCCGGTCGACGAGGTTATGCGCGGCTTCCTATGGGAACGTAAAGTCAGCGAACCGGCCTAAGTGGTCACGACCGAGCCCTCATCCCCTTCGGTGACAACCAGCGTCTGGGCCCGGTCCCCCAATTCAGCAAACAACTCAGGCCCGGTGCCCGTCATCCAGGCCTGAGCCCCCAGAGCGCAAATCTCATCATAAAGCGCCGCGCGCCGATCTGCGTCCAGGTGGGCAGCCACTTCGTCCAACAAAACAATCGGCGGCGCCCCAATCATCTCTGCCAGCGCCCGCGCGTTCGACAAAATCAAAGACACAAGCAACGCCTTCTGCTCGCCTGTCGAACAATCCTTGGCCGGAACGCCCTTTGCAGCAAAAACCCCATACAGGTCTGACCGATGCGGCCCTACCAAAGTCCGGCCCGCCGCCAGATCCCGGAAGCGACTCTCATTTAGGGCGTCACGCAAATCCTCTGCTGTTTGAGGCATCGCGCCTTCAGTCTGGATCAATTCCAGCTCAGCCGACGGAAAAGCCGTCTCCGCCCGATCCTGCGCGGCACGCAGATAATCCAACGCCGAAAGGCGCGCAGCATGGATGCGATGTCCGGACTCAGCCATCTGCCCCTCCAAGGCCGCATACCAATGGGCATCCCGTACCTGCTCTTTCAACAGACGGTTCCGCTCTCGCATTGCTTTTTCATAGCTCAAAGACGCTTCGGCATGGGCTGGATCAAAACTCAGCGCGATACGGTCCAGAAATCGCCGCCGCCCTTCGGCTCCTTCGATCCAAAGCCGGTCCATCGAAGGGATCAGCCAAACGACCCGCGCCAGTTTCCCCAGCTCGATCTGGCTTGAGGTTTTTTCGTCAATCCGAACCTGCCGCGCCGCACCGCCCTCGGACCAGGTTTCGATTTCGTGCCGCCGCCCCTGCGCATTCAACACCCCTGACAGCTTCCAGCCCAACGCCTCGGGCCGCCGCGTCATCTCTGCTGCGCTCGCGCGCCTTATTCCGCGCCCAGGCGAAAACAAAGATACCGCTTCAAGGATGTTGGTCTTGCCGGCCCCGTTGGGCCCATGAATCGCGACGGGCCGCCCATCCAAAGACAACCGCGCCAGTTTGTGAGATCGAAAATGCGAGACCGTAAGCTCGGTCAGGGCCAATCCCATGACCCCTCCCTTCTTCTTGTCAAAAATACGGTCGCCGAAGGCATCGCGCGCCAGCGCGATCAGACGCGCATCGGCATGACAACGTAAACCGCGCTCTGGTCATTGCCTTCGCGCATCAGGGTCGGATCACCCGCAGAGTTAAACAAGAACACTGCATTCTCACGATCGACCTGAGACGCGATCTCTAGCAAATACTTGGCGTTAAACCCGATCTCCAACCGTTCATCCCCATAGGCGACGGCCAGTTCTTCTTCAGCAGCGCCACTGTCTGGTGCATTAACCGAAAGGACCAGCTTGTCGCCGTCCAGTTGCAGCTTCACCGCACGCGACCGTTCGGACGACACTGTCGCCACCCGGTCTACAGCCTGCGCAAACTCGGCCGCATCGACCTCAAGCTTGCGCGTGTTCCCTTGCGGGATGACGCGTGTGTAATCGGGGAAGGTGCCGTCGATGACCTTCGAGGTCAGAGTTATATCCGGCGTGGCAAAACGTACTTTGGTTTCGCTGACCGAAACGGCGATATCCATTTCATCATCGTCCAGCAGCTTGCGCAGCTCGCCTACGGTTTTGCGTGGCACGATCACTCCCGCCATGTCTGCGGCCCCATCCGGCAGATCCGCATCGATACGCGCCAGACGGTGACCGTCGGTGGCCACACAACGCAGAACTTTGCCGCCGTCAGAGCCATCAGCCACATGCATGTAGACACCGTTCAGGTAGTACCGGGTCTCTTCCGTCGAGATGGCGAATTTCGATTTGTCGAACAGCCGACGCAGCAGCGCCGCTGACGCGGTGAAATTCGATTGATATTCCGAGGACGCCATGACCGGAAAATCTTCTTTCGGCAGCGTCGCCAACGAGAAATTTGACCGGCCTGCCTCGACGGTCAACCGACCTGCAGCACTGTCTGCGGTCAGAGTCACCAGCGCCCCATCCGGCAGTTTCCGCACGATCTCATGCAGGGTGGTCGCAGCAACAGTGGTCGCACCGGCTTTCTCGACCTGCGCGGGCGCTTTGTCGACCACTTCGATATCCAGATCGGTGGCACGGAACTGGGCTTGATCGCCCTCCGCCTCAATCAGCACGTTGGCAAGTATGGGAATGGTATTGCGCCGTTCCACAACGGATTGAGCCTGCGAAACAGCCTTGAGAAGGGTGCCGCGTTCAATGCTGATCTTCATACCCTCAGTTCCTCTGACTTGCGTACCGACATGGGCGGGACTGGCACGTTAGCGGTTCCACCCTGAGGCACAAGGATTTTTTACGGATTTCTGGGTTGGAAAGCCCTTAGCGTCAAGGGCATCGTGCCAAACTAGCCTCAGTTCTGGCCCAACCGTGGATTAATGCGCACAAGAAAACGCCCCGGACGCAAAGCACCGGGGCATTTTCTTCATGAAGTGCTCAGATCAGGCTTCCAGCGACCGCCGCAGCATTTCTACATCTTCGGCGATCTGACCGTCGGTCAGTTTCAGCTCTTCAATACGTTTCACGCCGTGCATGACCGTTGTGTGGTCACGCCCGCCAAAACGGCGGCCAATCTCGGGCAGCGAGCGGCTGGTGAGCTGCTTGCACAGATACATCGCCACCTGGCGCGGACGCGCATAAGACCGCAGGCGCTTGGGCCCGATTATGTCAGAAAGGCGAATATTGTAATATTCGGACACTTTCCGCTGGATCTCTTCAACGCTGATCTTTCGTTCTGAGGCGCGCAGCACGTCAGCCAGACAATCCTGTGTCAGCTCCATATCGATGTCGCGGCCCACCAGCGATGCGAAGGCGAACAAACGGGTCAGAGCGCCTTCCAGAACGCGGACATTGGTCGAAATGCGGTGGGCCAGAAACTCAAGAACTCCGTCAGCAATCGACAGATCGGGATAGGTGCTGCTGTACTGCTGCACCTTGTTCTGCAGGATGCCCAGGCGCAGTTCGTAGTCAGTTGGATGCAGGTCGACGACCAGACCGCATTGCAGGCGCGATTTCACACGGTCTTCCAGATCCTTGATCTCACCCGGGGCGCGGTCGGCCGAAATGATGATCTGCTTGTTCTGATCCACAAGCGCATTGAAGGTGTGAAAGAACTCTTCCTGCGTCGAATCCTTGCCCGCGATGAATTGCACGTCATCCACCATCAACACATCGACCGAGCGGAACAGGTGTTTGAAATCCATCATCCGGCGTTCACGCAGCGCCTGAACAAAGCGATACATGAATTGCTCGGCCGAAAGGTAAAGCACGTTAAGCTCAGGATGTTTTGTCTTCAGCTCCCACGCGATGGCGTGCATCAGGTGGGTTTTACCTAAACCCACACCACCATACAAAACCAGCGGGTTGAAGGTGACAGGTCCGCCTTCCGAGACACGGCGGGCGGCGGCATGCGCCAGTTCGTTGGGCTTGCCCACAACAAAGCTGTCAAAGGTAAAGCGGGAATCCAAAGGCGCGGCCTGCAAGGACTCGAGCGCATCCGAGGCAACCTCAGCCACGGGCGCGACAACAGGATCTGCAGGCGCGTCCGGGGCCGCTTGCAAGTTTGGTTTCGGACGTGCGGGCGAATTGGCGGCAACCCGGAAATCCAGCCGCTGCACGGTTTCACCTGCCGTGTTCAGTTCATACAAAATGAGGTCTGCAAAATTTTGACTGACATAGTTGCCCATAAAATTGGTCGGCACGGAAAAAACCGCCACTCCATTCTGCAGCTCCTTAAATTCCAAAGGCTCGATCCAGGTGGTGTAGTTGTTCCGACCGACGGCCTTCAGCAATTTGTTACGCAGTAGTCCCCATTTCTCTTGTGTCATTCAGCGCCTCACGCATCCCATTCTTATTGGCCTGTCGGCCTTATTCATACAAACCCGGTCGCCCGGTTAAGCGTTCACTCGCACACAGGTATCCAAGCGCCAAAACCAACCCGGTTTGGCGGGATGTCTTTCAAATGCACACATGTCCCCGCTAAACGCCCGGCAATAGTTGAGCGTCCGGAAAACCGGGTTGCACGTCGCACTCTCAATTTTTTAGACAGGGCCGAGCACACCGGGCTTGTCCCGGATTTCTCGACAAATCGGCAGCCTGACATCAGCCAGTCGTCGACAACTTCTTCGGATCGTCCTGATGCCCGTCAGTTCGACCGAAGAAACAGCCTGTCCCCCCAAGCGAGTGAATCGCTGATAACAGTGGTAACAACTCCTTGCGGGGCGCGGCAACGAAACTCTGTTATTGACTCGGTTCTTTGGCCGAAAGAATCTCTCAGTTTTGTGAAGGCGCGGTTTTCCGGCAACACGAAAAAAGGCGCCGCTTCACGCGACGCCTTGTATTTAGATCAGCCTTGCTGACATGACCATTGGTCAATCAGTGGACTTAGCCCAGTGCTTTGACGCGGGCCGACAGGCGCGACATCTTGCGGGCTGCGGTGTTTTTGTGGAACACACCTTTGGTAACACCGCGCATCAGTTCAGGCTGAGCGGCACGCAGAGCAGCGGTTGCCGCGTCCTTGTCGCCAGAAGCAATCGCTTCTTCGACTTTGCGCAGGTAAGTACGGATGCGCGAACGACGCGCTTTGTTGACTGCGAAACGCTTTTCGTTCTGACGTGCGCGTTTCTTTGCCTGGGGCGAATTTGCCATGTGTCTCTGACCTTCGTTCGGTACGGTTATCTTGGGTTGCGCGCCACGGACATATCCGCACCGGATCAGAAATCACGAGTGTGAGTCGGGCCAAGCGGGCCGCACGCGCATGTATGGCGGCGGTATGTATCCAAGTTTTTCGGGTTTGCCAAGCCGATTCTCTGCGCTTGCGAACCGGACATAAAAAAGGCGGGCAAAAGCCCGCCCCCGAACCTTGGCTAGCTACGCCTTACTTGTCGCGGAATTGCGCCGCGCGCTTTTCCAGAAACGCCGCCATGCCTTCTTTCTGGTCTTCAGTCGCAAACATCGAATGGAAGACGCGACGCTCGAACAACATGCCTTCACTTAGCGGAAGTTCATAACTGCGATTGACGGCTTCTTTGGCTGCGATGGCGGTAATTTGCGACTTCTCAGCAATCTTTTGAGCCGCTCCAGTTGCTTCTTCGATCAACTTCTTGGCGGGCACTACTCGGCTTACCAAACCTGCGCGCTCGGCCTCTTCGGCATCCATGAACCGGCCCGTCAGGTTCATATCCATCGATTTCGATTTGCCGACGAACCGCGTCAAGCGCTGACTTCCACCGAGCCCCGCGATGACACCCAAATTGATCTCGGGCTGTCCGAACTTGGCAGTGTCTGCGGCGATGATGAAATCGCACAGCATCGCCAGCTCGCATCCGCCGCCCAGCGCATAGCCCGCAACAGCGGCGATGATAGGCTTGCGGATCGCCGAAACCCGGTCGTTGGCATCGGCAAACAGGTTCACGTTGTAGACGTCCACAAAGCTCATCTCGGACATTTCCTTGATGTCCGCACCGGCGGCAAAGGCCTTGTCCGATCCGGTAATCACAATGCATCGCACCTTGTCGTTGCTGTCTGCATCTTCCAGCGCGGCACACAACTCACCCAGCAACTGGGTATTGAGCGCATTCAACGCATCCGGTCGGTTGAGTTTGATAAGAGCGACGTGGTCTTCGATTTCGACGATGATCGTCTCAAAAGCCATGAGGTGAAAGCTTCCGGTTGTTCCGTTCAGATACGATTCCTTATCACGCGATTTCGTTGGATCAAGTTATCTTTGGCATTGCACACAATAGAAGGATGAGCGACCGGACTGGGTGATTCTCTTGATTGTCGCGCCACAGCCCTCTGTCCGGCAAGGCTCTCCCTCGCGCCCATAGACGTCAAAGCTGTGCTGAAAATATCCAAGTTCTCCATCAGCTTGGCGGAAATCTCGCAAAGAAGAGCCGCCTGCTTCTATGGCGTCCTGCAACACTTGCCGGATGATCGGAACCAATGCGGCAACACGGGATGCAGAAATCTGCCCGGCTTTGCGACGTGGCGACACCTTGCCGCGATAAAGCGCCTCGCAGACATAGATATTACCCAATCCGGCAACGATTCCCTGATTCAAGAGCGCGGATTTGACCGGGGTGTTCTTGCCTTTGAAGGCCTCGATCAGATGTTGTTCGTGGAAGTCATTGCCCAAGGGCTCTGGCCCCAGAACCGACAGCAACTTGTGGTCATCCGCCGTTGCTGTCGGCATCAGGTCCATGGCGCCAAACCGACGTGGATCATTGAAGGTCACGCGGGCACCGTTGGCCATGTGAAAGACGACATGGTCATGCTTCTCAGGCATCGGATGTCCATGCACAAACTGCCCCAAAGGATCGCCCGACACCGTCATGCGGCCCGACATGCCCAGATGAATCAGCAGCGTTTCTCCACTGCTGAGATCGGCCAGAATATATTTCGAGCGCCGCCGCAAACGATCCACCCGCTGACCCGTAAGCCGTTCGGCCATACGCTCGGGGAAGGGCCAGCGCAGATCAGGGCGGTTCACATCTGCCCGTTCAATCACTACGCCTTCCATCGTTGGGCTCAAGCCGCGTCTTACTGTCTCGACCTCGGGCAATTCCGGCATTACACGGCTCCTAATTCAAAGGGCCGCATTGTGCGCGCCTCTTATGGCCCTATAACAGAGGCGAAATTCGACAAACGGCAAGGCAAATGTCCGACAACAGCGACAAGACCACTCATTTCGGGTTCGAAACCGTGCGCGAGGCCGACAAGGCCGGGCGCGTGCAGGGCGTGTTCAACTCGGTTGCCTCGAAATATGACGTGATGAACGATGTCATGTCGATGGGCATCCACCGAGTCTGGAAAGACGCGATGATGGATTGGCTGGCCCCACGCCCTGGCCAACGGCTGCTGGATGTGGCGGGCGGAACAGGGGACATCTCTTTCCGCTTCCTCAAACGCGCAGGCCACGGCCACGCCACCGTTCTGGACCTGACCGAACCGATGCTGGTCGAAGGCCGCCAACGCGCCGAGGCCGACCAGATGTCAGACAGCCTGAATTGGGTGGTCGGCGACGCAATGGCTCTGCCGTTCGAAGACAATACCTTTGATGTCTACACGATCTCTTTCGGCATCCGGAACGTCACCCGCCCGCAAGAGGCCCTTAACGAAGCGTTCCGCGTGCTGAAACCCGGCGGCCGTCTGATGGTGCTGGAATTCAGTCAGCTGCCCAATGACGGGCTACAAAAGCTTTACGATCTCTACAGCTTCAACGTCATCCCACGCATGGGTAAGCTGATCGCCAATGACTATGACAGCTATCAGTACCTTGTGGAATCAATCCGTAAATTCCCGGATCAAGATACCTTTCTGGGCATGGTCCGCGCTGCGGGCTTCGAGAACGCCAAGTACCGAAACCTGAGCATGGGCATCGCCGCGCTGCATTCCGGCTGGAAGATCTGATGCGCGGTCCTCACAATATTATCCGCCTGATCCGCACAGGCGCCACTTTAGAGCGCACTGGTGCCATGAACGTGGTGCTGGACGCTTTTGAGGCCCCCCGGTCGCTGCGGTTTATCGCCCACGCGTTGGGCAAGCCGTTCCAGTGGCTGGGCTACAAAGGCGATCCAGATATGCCGCCCGCCACGCGTGCTCTGACAGCGCTGGGTCCGGCCTACATCAAGTTTGGTCAGGTGCTGTCCACCCGCCCCGATGTCGTCGGCAACGAACTGGCTGAACAGCTGCGCGTTCTTCAGGACAAACTGCCCCCGTTTTCCAAGTCTGAGGCCATGGCCGAGGTCGAAAAAGAACTGGGCCAGCCTGTTGCCGAGATGTTCAGCGATTTCAGCGAACCCATCGCCGCCGCATCAATCGCGCAGGTCCATAAAGCCAAACTGGTCAGCACGGGCGAGGATGTAGCTGTCAAAGTCCTGAGACCCGGCATCGAACGCGCGTTCCGCAAGGATGTAGACGCTTTCTATTTCGCGGCCCGTATCGTGCAGCTTTTCGCCCCCGGCGCGCGCCGCTTGCGTCCGATGGAAGTGATCGAACATTTCGATGGCGTCGTCCGTGGCGAACTCGATCTGCGGCTGGAAAGCTCTGCCGCATCGGAATACGCCGCCAACACCAAGGATGACGCCGGGTTTTGGCTGCCGCCTGTGGTTTGGTCGCTTTCCGCACGTCGTGTCATGACGCTCAGTTGGGCCGACGGTATCCCGCTGGGCGACAACACCGCGCTGGACGCCGCAGGCCACAACCGCCGCGATCTGGCCGAGCGTGTGCTGCGCCTGTTCTTGCTGCACGCCCTGCGCGACGGGTATTTCCATGCCGACATGCACCAGGGTAACCTGAAGGTTGCCGCCAATGGCGATATCATCGCCTATGACTATGGCATCATGGGCCATATCGACGAATACACGCGCCGGGTTTATGCCGAGATCCTCTTTGGCTTCATCCGTCGCGATTATAAGCGCGTGGCCGAGGTGCATTTCGAAGCCGGATACGTCCCTGCAAACCAGGACGTCGACGAATTCGCCCGCGCCCTGCGCGCAGTCGGCGAGCCCATCTTCGGCATGGATGCTTCACATATCTCGATGGGCCGTCTGCTGAATTACCTCTTCGAGGTAACCGAGCGCTTTGGCATGGAAACAAGAACCGAACTGATCCTGTTGCAACGCACCATGGTGGTGGTTGAAGGCGTGGCGCGTTCGCTCGACGATCACATGAACATCTGGGAGGTCGCCCGCCCCGTGGTCGAAGACTATATCAAGCGATCTATCGGCCCTCGCGCCGCTCTGCGGGATTTTGGGAAAACCGCAATGGTGCTCGCCCGTTTCGGCCCGCGCCTACCAGCGCTTGTTGAAAACGCACTGATCGCGCAAACCCAAAAAGACGACCAAAAAACCTATGGCTTTGGTGCATATGCCCTACCTGCCGCGATTGGTGCGCTCTTTGGAGTAGCCGCAACACTGATTGCCGTGGCGCTCAGTTAAATCAAAACCGCCTGTAAATCAAAACCGCCTGCTTCATCTGGCTAAAAATACCTTCGGGGGGAATTGCGCCAAAAGCGCAATGGGGGGCAGACAGCCCCCCCTGCTTCGTTCTGGCTCAGAGCCGCTCGATGGCAAGGGCAATCCCCTGACCACCGCCAATGCACATGGTGATCAACGCTTTTGACCCACCCGTACGCTCCAAATCGTACAGCGCCTTGAGGGTGATGATCGCGCCGGTCGCGCCAACCGGATGGCCCAGCGCAATGGCACCCCCGTTGGGGTTTACCTTGGCCGCATCCAGACCCAGCTCCTGATTGACAGCCAGTGCCTGTGCGGCAAAAGCTTCGTTGCTTTCGATCACATCGAAATCACCTGCTGACAAACCGGTCTTCTTGAACAGGTTTTGAACAGCCGGGACCGGGCCAATACCCATAACTTCGGGCCGCACACCGGCATGGGCATAGCCGATCACGCGTGCCTTCGGTTTCAAACCCGCTTTTTCTGCAGCGTCCGCCCTTGCCAGAACCATCGCCGCCGCGCCGTCATTGATGCCCGAAGCATTCCCCGCCGTGACGCGCCCATCTTTCTTGAACACTGGCCTCAACCCGGCCAGCGCCTCGGCTGTAGTCGCTTTGGGGTGTTCATCGACCTTGAAGTCGACCATATCGCGTTTGACCTTGACCTGTACCGGCGCGATCTGGCTTTCGAAAAAACCGCCCTCAATCGCAGTCGCAGCACGGGTCTGGCTGGTCATGGCAAACTCGTCCATCTGCTCACGGCTGATCTGATGTTCGTCGGCCACGTTTTCGGCCGTGACACCCATATGCCCCGTGCCAAACGGGCAATTCAGTGCGCCCAGCATCATGTCCAGCGAAGAAACGTCTCCCATCTTCGCACCCCAACGCGCCTGCGGCACGATGTAAGGGCTGCGCGACATGCTCTCGGCACCGCCCGCCACAGCAAATTCCGCATCGCCCAGCATTAGGGACTGCACGGCGGATACAATGGCCTGAGCCCCGGACCCACACAGACGGTTCACATTCATCGCCGGCGTACCGTTGGGGATACCCGCCTGCATCGCAGCCACACGCGACAAATACATGTCGCGTGGTTCGGTGTTGATGACATGACCAAAGACAACGCTGCCGATTTGCGCGCCTTCAACACCCGAACGTTCAAGGGCCGCTTCGGTGGCAACAGTGGCCAGATCAATCGGAGCCGTCGAGGCCAAAGCGCCACCAAATGTGCCGATGGCGGTACGCGCACCATCCAGAATCACTACGTCAGTCATATTTTCTCCTCCAAAACCCGCGCGCATTATGCACTTGCAGCATGATCTTCAAATTAGACTCACTGTCACGCCCGGAATTGACATTACGTTGCGCAACACGCATGGATTCCGTCATGACGGAAAACACAGACGATATCCTGAACCTCCTGCCTGCACGCCTGAAAGAGGCACGCCGGGCAAAAGGACTGTCGCTTGAGGCGGTTGCCAACCTCAGCGGCGTTTCCCGGTCCATGGTCAGCCAGATCGAGCGCGGCGAAAGCAGCCCCACCATTGCGACATTGTGGAACCTTACACGCGCGTTGAACGTAGACTTTGCCGGGCTTCTGGATGAAGAGGTTCAGGGCGATACAATTGAAGTATTGAAACAGTCGGATGTGCCCAATATCGACAATATGGGGTATGGCTGTAGGATCGGCATCCTTTCCCCGCCAGAAGATGCCGGTGGGCACGAAGTTTACGATATCTTGTTCGAGCCGGACGGAAAACTTATCAGCCAACCGCATGCAAAGGGCTCGCGTGAGCATTTGACTGTTTTGATGGGATCGGTCGAGATTGAATCCGGCACCGCAACTGAAGTTCTGCATCAAGGCGACACAGGTCGTTATGCAGCGGATGTTGCGCACTCGATCATTGCGCATAATGGACCGGCACGCGTTTTTCTTATTGTGAAAACCGGTATATAGGATCGACCGGCCGCCGGAACAGGCGGCCAGTCCGAATTAATTTATTATTCCTAGTCGGTTGCGTCGGTTTTGCCGCGGGTTCCCCCACGGTTAGACACCTGACCGTCTGATCCGGTAACGCTAAGGCTGCTTCCGACGTTGCCCCAGCCGCCGTTATTTGTCTCACCGGTAATTGAATTGGCGCCACTCACTGCCGAAGCGGTTCCTTTGCCTGGACCGCCAAGCGCATCGCCAAGGGTAGCCGCGCCGCCTGAAACAGCCCCGGCCATGGACTGAGCAAGCCCACTGTTACCACCGCCGGTATTGCCTTTGCCAGGCCCCGCGAAAGCCGCTGTTGCACCGAAAATCAGAGACAGCGCCGCGGCTGTTGAAATCTTAATCATGTCGTTTCCCTCCCAGTTGATATGCAGGTGAGTACGCGGCGTGGAGAAAAGTGGATCACATTGAACTCACCAAAAAGTTTTTCACTTAAAGTTTCCCTCAATCCGTAATGTAAGAAAATTTTCCGTAATACTGACATTCTTCTATTTCGGAAATCTTTCCGCTATGCTAGATATCGAGGAGCTATGGAGGCCCAGATGGCAAATGCATTCCTATCTCACATCACGGACACCCTTTCGCAGATCGAATCCGAGGGTCTGTATAAACGCGAACGCATGATCACCTCGCCTCAGGGCGGTGAGATTTCCGTGGGCGGCAAGCAGGTGATCAACCTGTGTGCCAACAACTACCTGGGTCTGGCCGATCATCCGGCGCTGATCGACGCCGCAACGAATGCGATGGGTCCGAAAGGCTTTGGCATGGCCTCGGTCCGGTTCATCTGCGGAACACAAGACATTCATCGTGAACTGGAGCAGAAGCTGGCCAAGTTCCTGAACAAGGACGACGCGATCCTGTTTGCTGCCTGTTTTGATGCCAACGGGGGGTTGTTTGAGCCTTTGTTAGGGCCTGAAGACGCGATTATCTCAGACAGCTTGAATCACGCCTCGATCATCGATGGGGTGCGGCTGTGCAAGGCAAAGCGCTATCGCTATTTGAACAATGACATGAACGACCTGGAAGCCTGGCTGAAACAGGCACGCGAGGACGGGGCGCGGCACATCATGATCGCAACGGATGGCGTGTTCTCGATGGATGGCTATCTGGCAAACCTGCCGAAGATTCGCGAACTGGCGGATAAGTACGACGCCATTGTCATGGTCGATGATTGCCATGCCACCGGTTTCATGGGGCCGAACGGCGCGGGTACACCGGATCACTTTGGTGTCGACGTGGACATTTTGACAGGAACCCTAGGCAAAGCACTTGGGGGGGCAATCGGCGGTTACATCGCAGGGCCGCAGCCAGTGATTGACTTGCTACGGCAGCGTGCGCGGCCCTATCTGTTCTCAAACTCGCTGCCACCCTCCATCGTTGCCGCCGGTCTGGAAGCAATCCGTTTGGTCGAAGAAGGCGACATGCTGCGCACCCAACTGTTTGCGAATGCCAAATACTGGCGTGCCGGGCTGGAAAAGCTGGGATTCGACGTGTTGCCTGGCGAACATCCGATCATCCCGGTCATGCTGGGCGAGGCGACTTTGGCGCAAGACATGGCATCGCGCTTGTTTGACGAAGGCGTTTATGTCTCGGGTTTCTTCTTCCCGGTTGTCCCCCGTGGACAAGCGCGGATCAGAACACAGATGAACGCGGCTCTGACTAAGGACGAATTGGACCGTGCTCTGGCCGCCTTTGGCAAGGTCGGCAAAGAACTGGGGGTGATCTGATGCGACCCAACACCATGAAAGCGCTGGAGAAATCTAAACCCGAACAGGGTCTGTGGATGGTGCAGGCCCCGGTGCCTGAGATCGGACCGGAAGAGGTGCTGATCAAGGTCAACAAGACCGGTATTTGCGGAACGGATATTCACATCTGGAACTGGGACGAATGGGCTTCTGCCACCGTGCCGGTTCCCATGATCACTGGCCACGAATTCGCCGGTGAAATCGTCGAAACGGGACGAAATGTAACCGGGCTTGAGATCGGTCAGCGGTGTTCAGGAGAGGGGCATCTGATCACCACTGACAGCCGCCAGAGCCGCGCGGGCAAGTTCCACCTCGACCCCGGCACTCGCGGGATCGGTGTGAATGAGCAAGGGGCCTTTGCGCAGTACCTGAAATTGCCGGCTTTTAATGTCGTGCCACTGCCCGACGATATACCGGATGAGATCGGAGCCATTCTCGACCCCCTCGGCAACGCTGTTCATACAGCGCTGAGCTTCGATCTGCTGGGCGAAGATGTTCTGATCACTGGCGCAGGCCCGATCGGAATCATGGCCGCCGCAGTTGCGCGCCATGCCAGTGCGCGGAATGTTGTGATTACCGATATCAATCCAGATCGCCTGAAGCTGGCTGAACATGTGGTGCCAACTGTCCGCACCGTCGACGTGTCCAAAGAAGACCTGCAAGACGTCATTACAGAATTGGGAATGAAAGAAGGCTTCGACGTCGGTCTTGAAATGTCCGGGTCTCAAGCCGCGCTTGACCAAATGGTCGAAGCTCTTGTGATGGGTGGAAAGATCGCCTTGCTGGGCATTCCGCCCGGGAAATCACCGGTCGATTGGTCGCGTATCGTGTTCAAGGCCATCACCATCAAGGGCGTGTATGGGCGCGAGATGTTCGAGACCTGGTACAAGATGATTGCCATGCTGCAAAACGGGCTGGATATTTCTCGCGTGATCACACACCAGATGAAAGTCGACGAGTTTACCGAGGGTTTTGCCGCGATGAAATCGGGCCGGTCAGGAAAGGTGGTCCTCGACTGGACCTGACACTCTGGCCCTGCGCCGATTCACCCCCTACACATGGGGGGGGACGCCGGCGCAGGGAGAAGCACATGAGCGATAAGGATGATCGATTTCTTGAACGCGGGATCGAAGACACTCTGGTCACCGATTTCGCGCAGACCCATCGCAAAAGCTATGGCGATTTCCTGCAGCTCAAGACACTGCTGAACCTGCAAAAGACCTTTCAGAACCCTGCGCAACCCGATGAGATGCTGTTCATCATCATCCATCAGGTCAGCGAGTTGTGGTTGAAACTGATGCACCACCAACTGGTGGAAGTACGTCATTTCCTGCAACAGGACGAGTTTGGCCCGGCGATGAAAAACCTCGACCGGGTCAAGGCGATCCAGCGCCAGTTGATTTCGGCGTGGGAAACCCTGCTGACCATGACGCCTGCCGATTACATGACGTTTCGGCAGGCTCTGGGCAACTCTTCAGGGTTTCAAAGCTACGGGTACCGCCAGATCGAGTTCATTCTGGGCAACAAGGACCCCGCGACCCTAAAAGTGCATCAGCATGACCCCGAAGTTATGGAGATGCTGAATCATGCGCTGACCAAACCATCTCTGTACGACGAGGTGTTGTTCATGCTGTCCCGCCAGGGCTTTGACGTACCAAAGGACCTGTTAGACCGCGACTTTGCACAGCCCTATTCCGGTGATCCGCGCGTGGTCAAAATCTGGCTGCAGGTGTTTCGGGATAGGTCGCAGTATTGGGATCTTTATGCACTGGCGGAAAAGCTGATGGACGTGGAATCTCTATTCCAGCGCTGGCGTTTCGATCACGTCACAGCGGTGGAAAGAGTGATCGGCAACCAACCCGGCACCGGCGGCTCCAGTGGCGTGTCATTTTTGCGCAAGGCCTTGGATTTACGCTTTTTCCATGATCTCTACGACCTACGCACCGAATTGATGTATGCGGATCAGGAGTGAGCAATGCTGTACCGGGGGTTCACACAGGCCGAGTTGGATCAGGAGTATTCGCCCTCGTCAATGATCGGTGGAGACCTTACACCCTATCTGGACAGCTACGCCGCGCTCAGCGCACAGCACCGCGCACAGATGGAGGTGATCGGGAACATCTCTTACGGTGATGCAACCGCTCAGGTTCTGGATTTCTTTCCCGCAAAAGGTGCTGGTGCACCGCTGCATGTCTTCATTCACGGGGGTTATTGGCAAGCCCTCAGCCAGCGCGATTCGGCGATGATGGCACCTGCCCTGATCGAGGCTGAACAGTCGTTTGCAACGCTGAACTATACACTCGCCCCGAATGCACGGATCGGAGAGATGGTCGAAGAATGTCGCGACGCTTTGCTCTGGCTGGCAACCAACGCATCTGATCTGGGTTTTAACCCGTCGCGGATCACCTTGTCCGGGCACAGCGCCGGGGCTCAGTTGGTCAGCATGGTAATGGCAAGCTCAGCCAACGAACTGGCGCGCGCGGGACTGCGTGTGCGCGACGTGATCCTGATCAGCGGAATTTATGATCTTGAACCGATCAGCCTGACGCCGATCAACGACCCGCTGCAATTGACCCCGGTTGAGGTGAACGACCTGTCCCCCACCCGCCACCTGCCCCGCCCTGGCCCGCGCTATCACGTGACCGTGGCCGAACGCGATACGCCCGAGTTCATCCGCCAGAGCCGGGACTATGCCGAACAGCTGCGCAAAGCCGGGCATTCCGTCAGTTTCGATCTGAAAAGTGGGATGCACCATTTTGACATCATCATGCATCCGGGGACGTTTTTATCGGTGTCGCGTTAGTCAAGGAAATCGGGCGCCCAAAAGATTTGTCCCCTTCGCCGAGAGCCAAGTAATCAAACACGAACCGAGGTTTGTACCGGAACTGCAAATGCCAGCCCCAAGCGCAACCCGGCCATTGAAATTTCGTGCTGCCCCCGCGAGCAGCACGAATTGTTGTTCCGAGACGCGAATACTCGTGTCGCATTGCGATGGAAAACTAGTCCATCCGCCAACGGGGTGAACTCATTTCGTAAACTCGTCGTACGCGGAATTGGGCCCAACGAACGTCACACGTGATCAGCTTTTTTGTCGCTAGAAAGCAATTTGAAGCGAGCGCGCGACCTTGCCGTAGCCACCCGCCATGAGGCCCGAGATTGCGCCATCCTCAACCTCCAAATCAACTTTAATTAAGCTCGGGCTTGCAGGGTTCATAAACACTCCTTGCTTGATCTGGAATGAACGCTGAGATGAATCGCCAAAATCGTGCAATACACATGCCAGCGGCCCCGCGGCCATCCCGGTCGCTGCTTCTTCTTCAATCGCGTATCTGGGCGCGAACATGCGAGTCGTGGCATCTCGACTTGTCGCTAAGGGATCGTTTGTGAAGACGTAGTAGCCGATCAAATCCAGCTGCTCACTGATTTGAGTGATTTTGGCATAATCTGGTTTGACATTGGCAAGAGCCCTGGCATTTGAAAGACCAACAACGATGAAGCTATTACCGGTATTGACCAGAAGCGGTGGGAACCTCCGATCAATTTGAGAATTGTCGATCCCGAGTGAGTTCAGAACATCATCGATTTTCACGCCCTTTTTGGCCCACTCTTCAACTCCCGAATAGCGTGGGGCCAATTGCTCCATGTAGGCGGCACCTTCTTTCATGAGGATGCGCCTCGGCCCATCAACCGTCTCCTTGGAAGTATCGGGGTTGGGGATCCGGCCTAACGCATCAAGGTGCGAAAAGGCTGCGATTGTCGCGTGACCGCAATGAGCGATGCGTCGGTTCGGTGTGAAGAAATCCAGCTTGAAGCCTTCGGTCTCGGACCGAGAGACAAAGGCCGTTTCGGACAATCCAACCCTTGCTGCAATGTCCTGCATGTCTTGCTCACTCAATTCATCAGCGTCCAAAATGACACCTGCGGGATTTCCTCCGGTGCCACCGTCGACAAAGCCGTGTACGACTTCAACCGTTGCCTGTCTGGCTGTATTTGCCTGTGTGTTCATTGGTCGTCTCCATGCATAAGGCCGCACCCTTGAGCATGGTGCGGCCATTTCTACGTCAGTTGCTGGCGTTGGTGATACGATTCAGAAAGGCAGTCATCTGCGTGGCAATCTCGGGTCCATACTCTTCCAGCGCGAAGTGTCCAGTATCGAGCAGGTGAAACTCAAGATCCTTCAGATCACGTTGATAGGGAAAGGCACCTTCGGCAGGGAAGATGTGATCATTCTTGCCCCACATCAGCAGCGCCGGTGGCTGATGCTTGCGAAACAGCGCCTGCCATTTTGGGTATTCGGCAACGTTGGTGCCGTAATCCAGGAAAAGTTCAAGTTGTACCTCCTGATTGCCTTCGCGGTCGAGCAAGTATTGGACGTGCCAGAAATTGTCCGGGTTAATCAGTTCCGGTTTCTGGACACCGTGGGTGAATTGCCATTTGGTAGCATCTAGAGTGAGGAATCCACGAAGCTGATCGCCATTCTCTTGCGATGGCTCGGCCCAATAGGCTTTGATTGGATCCCAGAACTCGCGCAGCCCTTCCTCATAGGCATTCCCGTTTTGAATAATGAAGCCCGTGACTCGTTCGGGCTGTTCCGCAAACATACGAAAACCAACCGGAGCGCCGTAATCCATCAGATAGACCGCGTAGTGATCCACGCCCTTTCGGTCGAGCAGCGACGTCATCATTTTCGATATATTCGCGAAAGAATACTCGAAATCTTCTGCCATCGGCATATCCGATGCCCCGAATCCTGGAAAATCTGGCGCAATCACGTGGTAGCGCTTGGCCAGTTCAGGAATAAGGTTTCGGAACATGTGTGAAGAGGTCGGAAACCCATGAAGCAGCAGGACAGTGGGCCTGTTCGGATCTCCGGCCTCACGATAGGCGAAATTGATGTCGCCGATTTGTTCCGTACGGAAACTGATGGCCTGAGTAGCTTCAACTTGGGTCTCTGCGGCGATTGCAGGGGCTGGTGCCAATGGCCCAACGATAGAAAGCGCAAGAATACTGGCGCTCAGGATGGATTTCAGATTGCGCGGCATGGGTATTTCCTTTCGTCATTCTAGGGCGCGCGTCTTAACGCGCGGGGTTTGACACCGGTCAGTTTTGCTGGCCGAGCGCCTCTTCGAGCCTTGCGTTTCGCGCTTTCAGCGCTGCCAGTTCAGTGCGAAACGGGGCCAGATAATCTTCAAATTCTTCAAGGGTCAGGCGTTGGGGGATGTGCTGCGGGCAGTTCCAGTCCATCGCCTCAAGCTTGATCACAATCGCCCGCTCAGGATGTGCGCGATAGCCTGGCGCACTCAGGCGCCGCATCAGGGCCGGATCAGTCTCGGCATCAATGAGCATCGCCCGACCCCAGATCTTGAGACGTCTCTGATTGGGGTAATCCATTAGGATCAGCGAGATGCGGTCATTGATCAGCAGGTTGCCTGAACTGAGATACTGCCGGTTGCCCCGAAAATCGGCGTAGGCAAGTGTCCGTTCATCCAACACCTTTAGAAAACCAACTGGTCCACCGCGGAATTGTACGTAAGGCCAGCCGGTTTCCGAGACCGTAGCTTGATAGAAGCCGTCCCTTTGCGCGATGAAGCTGGCCTCAACCGGGCTGATCAGGTCCTCCTGACGGGCACCTGCCAGAAACTTCGCGTAACCGGTCGCTGACCCATTCTTGGCCTGCGTTTCGCGTACGGAGGGCGTGAAACTGATCTCTGCAAAGGGTCGTACCATCGTATTCTCCACCTTGATCTGGGCTATGCCCTGGGACTGAGGTGAAGTTAATCAGAGCTTCTGTGTTGCGGAATTAGGATAATTGGCAATATATTATTCCAAAATATGGAATAGTATTTTGGACAGATTTCACGCGCTAAACGTCTTTGTCAAAGTGGCCGAGCTGAAAGGCTTTGCCGCTGCGGCCCGTCACCTCAGAATGTCGCCGCCAACAGTGACCCGAATGGTTTCCATGCTTGAGGAAAGCCTCGGGCTACGTCTTTTTGCGCGCACAACGCGCTCAGTTATGCTGACTGATAGTGGGCAAAGGTTTTTTGAGGATGCCAGACGTATTCTGGCTGATCTTGAAGAGGCCGAGCGCGCTGCAATCGGTTCCTATTCCGAACCCACCGGGGAATTAAGTGTCACCGCATCGGTCTTGTTTGGTCGCATGTTCATTACTCCGCTTTTGGGCGAATTTCTGGATCTGTACCCAAAGCTCTCGGCACGTACCCTCTATGTTGACCGCGTGGTCAATCTGATTGATGAGGGCCTCGACGTCGGCATCAGGATCGGCAACATGGCGGATTCAAGCCTCATGGCTGTCAAATGCGGCGCAGTGAGGCAGGTACTATTTGCGTCGCCGGCATATCTTGACCAACACGGCGAACCGGAAACACCCGAAGACTTATCCAATCGTGCCATAATCAACTCAACTGCGCTCAATCCATCGGCCCAATGGCATTTTCAAACGGGCAGAAAGACAACTGTCAAACGCGTGAGCCCGCGCATCAGCATGAATACAAATGATGCTGTGATCGAGTTGGCCTTGCGAGGCCATGGCATCGGGCGGCTTCTGTCTTATCAGGTGGCACCCTACATAGCAGATGGGCGGCTCAAGACTGTGTTAAAGCCTTATGAACCGCCCGAGGTTCCCATCCATCTTGTGCATCAAGAGGGCCGAACCGTGTCTGCGAAAGTGCGCGCCTTTGTGGATTTTGCCGCCGAGTGCCTCAAGTCCAACCCCCTACTTGGCTAAACGGGATCCCGGTTTGAGAGCGCGACCAACTAAAAGGCGAACTCGTACTATTCAGCCGCTGCTGCACCCGAAGATGTCCATACATTTGGAACAAAGGCACCATCCAACGCAGTGTTGAGAGGAAATGCAGTTGCCGCGAATGCGTCAGGATGCTGCGTCAGAAAAGGTGCGGAATCCAAGATTGGTTTTGCCCACGCGGCAGATGTTGAAACCCAACAAGAACCAACAAAAAAGCGGCCCAAGGGGGCCGCTTTCTCTAATTTCGTTTTGAACCGGATCAATCCAGTGTCCGGGTGACCTCTTCGCGCTCGAAGATTTCGATAACGTCTCCTTGGCGAATATCGTCGTAGTTCTCGAACGCCATACCGCATTCCTGACCCGACTGAACCTCGGCCACTTCGTCCTTGAAGCGTTTGAGCGTCTTCAGCGTGCCCTCGTGGATCACCACGTTGTCGCGCAGCAGGCGGACACCTGCCGAACGACGGGCAACACCTTCGGTGACCAGACAGCCGGCAACTTTGCCGACGCCGGTGACCTTGAAGACTTCGCGGATCTCGGCATAGCCGATGAACTTCTCGCGGATCTCGGCGCTCAGCAGGCCGGATGCAGCTGCTTTCACGTCGTCCACAAGGTCATAGATCACCGAGTAATAGCGGATCTCAACACCCTTCTGGTTCGCGGTGTTCCGGGCCGATGCGTTGGCACGAACGTTGAAGCCCATGACTGGCGCGCCTGATGCTTCGGCCAGGCCGACGTCGGTCTCGGTGATCGCGCCCACGCCCGAATGCAGCACGCGCACGCGCACTTCGTCGTTGCCGATTTTTTCCATCGCCTGAACGATAGCTTCGGCAGACCCCTGCACGTCAGCTTTGACGAGGATCGGCAGCTCGGCCACGTTCTCGTCTTCTTTCGCCTTTTGCATCAGCTGTTCAAGGGTCGTTGCGGCACCAGCGGCGGCGCGTTTGTCCTTGGCAGCTTGTTCGCGATAAGCGGCGATTTCGCGGGCTTGTGCTTCGGTCTCGGTCACGTTCAAAACGTCACCGGCTTCGGGCGTGCCGTTCAAGCCCAGAACCTCGACAGGAACCGATGGGCCAGCTTCTTTGACGCGGTCACCCTTGTCGTTGATCAGCGCGCGGACCTTACCGTATTGCTCACCCACAACGAAGATGTCGCCCTGGCGCAACGTGCCGTTCTGAACCAGAACGGTGGCCACAGGACCACGACCAACATCCAGCTGCGCCTCGATCACAGCACCTTGGGCGGCGCGGTCGGGGTTGGCTTTCAGTTCCAGAATTTCGGCTTGCAGCGCAATGGCTTCCAGCAGCTCGTCCAGACCCTGACCGGTGATCGCGGACACTTCGACGTCCTGAACCTCACCCGACATTTTCTCGACGATCACTTCGTGTTGCAGCAGATCGGTGCGCACCTTGTCCGGGTTTGCGTCCGGCTTGTCGACCTTGTTGATCGCCACGATCATGGGCACTTCTGCCGCTTTGGCGTGGTTGATCGCCTCGATCGTCTGCGGCATCACTGCGTCGTCAGCCGCAACAACCAGAACCACGATATCCGTGACCTGAGCACCGCGCGAACGCATCGACGTAAACGCTGCGTGGCCCGGTGTATCCAGGAAGGTCAGCGTGGTGCCGCCCTCGGTTTTCACCTGATAGGCGCCGATATGCTGGGTAATGCCACCGGCCTCGCCCGCCACAACACGCGCATCGCGGATTGCATCCAACAGCGAGGTTTTACCGTGGTCAACGTGACCCATGATGGTGATGACCGGCGGGCGCGGCTTCAGATCTTCATCGCTGTCTTCGACCTCTTTGATGACGTCTTCAACATCCGAGTCAGAAACACGCGTGACCTTGTGGCCAAATTCTTCGATGATCAGTTCAGCCGTGTCAGCGTCGATGGTCTGGTTCTGTGTGACCATCATGCCCATCTGCATCAGCGATTTGACAACGTCAGCCACACGTTCGGCCATACGGTTGGCCAGTTCCGAGACCATGATGGCCTCGGGCAGCTGCACGTCACGGATCACCTTTTCCCGCTCAACCGTGCCGCCCATGGCTTTCTGACGCGCACGCTCTTGCTTGCGTTTCATCGCAGCCATCGAGCGTTGGCGGTTGCCTTCGCCACCAGTGGCCTGACCCAGTGTCAGCTTGCCAGAACGGCGATTATCTTCACGACCTTTGCCGCGACCGCGCTGCTCGCGTTCACGATCCTGTTTACGCGGAGTCGCAGCAGGCGCAGGTTTGCTGGTCGGAGCGCGTGCCGCTTTCGGCTCTTCCGGCGCGGGCGCTGCAGCAGCACGTTTGGCAGCTTCTTCCGCCTCTTTGCGCTTGCGCTCTTCTTCTTCCGCCTTCTGGCGTGCACGCTCTTCGGCTTCGCGCTGTTCGCGCTCCTTGGCTTCCTGTTCCGCACGGCGGCGGGCGCGCTCTTCTTCGCGCGCCTTTTCAGCGGCCTCACGGGCGGCGGCCTCTTCAGCCTCGCGCGCCTTGGCTGCTTGCAGCGCCTTCATGCGGCGCGCCATTTCCGCGTCGGATATACCCGCCGGGCGACGCGACGGATCACCCGAAGGTGCAGCACCGCCACTTGGCTTTGCCGCGCCCGGCTTGGGGACCACCACGCGCTTGCGTTTGGTTTCCACCACGACATTCTTGGTGCGTCCGTGGCTGAAACTCTGTTTCACATTTCCGGGGCGTGCCCCGCCACGAAGACCCAATGTCTTTTTGCCGTCATTATCGCTCATAAAGCTTCTTACCCTTCCGCGCGGCCCCTGCCGCCGTCATCCGTTTCGCGCAAGCCACGCAAGCGCTGCGCTTCCTCTACAACACGTTTGGCGAGTCCGCCAGAGGCCATGGCAGCATGAATCACCGTTTGGCGTCCAAATGCCTGCCCTAATTCGTCCGCAGTCAGCCAACCAATGTATTTTCCGAAGTGCGGCGTGCTGAGTTTGGACTTGCCGCGCCCCGATCCATCAATGGCCTGAAGCAGCACCTGCGCTTCTTCTCGGTCCAGCCACGTCTTGACCTTTTCATAACCGGCAACCGCGTCACCAGACTTGCGCGCCAGACTGAGCAACTCAACCACGCGGCGCGCGATCTGTTTTTCAACTTCGTCGCTCAGATCGCTCGGCACAGAAACCTGCGCCTTGAACCCGCGCGCAAACAGCTTTTTGCCAACGGCCTTGTCCAGTGCGGCGCGATCTGCCGCCACATAGACCCCACGCCCCGGCAGCTTTGCCGCAACATCGGGATAAACCTGACCGTCCGGTCCCGTCACAAAGCGGATCAGACCGTATTTCGGCTGAACCTCGCCCGTGGCAATGCACTTGCGTTCGGGTCCGTCAGACCGATCTTTATGGACGCCACCGCGACCCATACGCGCCACCCGAGGCCTGAGATCAGGCCTCGACCTCCTCGTCTTCTCCGTCGCCGTCGACATCCTCTTCCGCCTGCTCCAACTCGGCCGGATCAACCCAACCCAACAGGATGCGCGCGGTCATGACCATGTCCTGTGCCTCTTCCAGCGTCACGCCAAAAGGTTCAAGTACACCGTCATCCTTGATGCGTTCGCCATCAACCGTGGTCCAGCCACCGGCCAGTTCCCAGTCCGCGCAGGTTGCGAAATCTTCCAAAGTCTTCACATCGTCCTTGGCCAGCGCTTCTACCATCTGGGGTGTCAGGCCTTCGAATTCAATAAGGCTGTCCTCAGCGCCCAGCGCACGGGCTGCGTCCAGTGCTGCCTTGGCCTGCGCTTCCAGGAATTCACGTGCACGGGTTTGCAGTTCCTGTGCCGTGCCTTCATCAACGCCGTCAATGACCAGCAGTTCTTCGATTTCGACATAGGCAACCTCTTCGAGGTTAGTAAAGCCTTCGGACACCAGCAACTGAGCGAAGAACTCGTCCAGATCCAGCGTTTCCATGAACAATTGGGTGCGGGCTTCGAATTCTTTCTGACGACGCGCCGATTCCTCGGCTTCTGTCATGATGTCGATGTCCAGATTCGTCAGCTGGCTGGCTAGACGTACGTTTTGACCACGGCGGCCGATGGCCAGCGAAAGCTGTTCCTCGGGGACCACAACTTCGATCTTGCCGGCTTCTTCGTCCAGAACCACCTTGGAGACCTCGGCGGGCTGCAGCGCGTTCACCAGGAAGGTCGGTTGATCTTCGTTCCACGGAATGATGTCGATCTTTTCGCCCTGCAATTCGTTCACAACCGCCTGTACGCGGCTGCCGCGCATACCGACGCAAGCACCGACGGGGTCAATCGAACCGTCATACGAAATCACGGCGATCTTCGCGCGCGAGCCGGGGTCACGGGCCACGGCCTTGACCTCGATGATGCCGTCATAGATTTCCGGCACTTCCATCTTGAACAGTTCCGCCATGAATTCTGGCGCGGTGCGCGACAGGAAGATCTGGTGGCCACGAACCTCACGACGCACTTCCTTGATATACGCACGAACGCGGTCATTTGGGCGATAGCTTTCGCGACCGATCTTGTCATTGCGGCGCAGAACAGCCTCGGCACCGCCCAGATCGACGATGACATTGCCGAATTCCTCGCGCTTGACTGCACCGTTGATGATGGTGCCCGCACGATCCTTGAACTCTTCGTACTGACGATCACGTTCCGCTTCGCGGACTTTTTGCAGGATCACCTGTTTCGCGGACTGCGCTGCGATACGGCCCATTTCCACGGGGGGCACTTCTTCGACGAAGACGTCACCAACCTCGGGCGCTTCCATGTACTGGCGCGCCTGTTCGACAGTCATTTCCGCCTGATAGTTCTCAAGCTCTTCATCCTCGACCACGGTGCGCACACGAGTAAAGGTCGCCTTGCCGGTCTTACGGTCGATGGACACGCGAATGTCCATTTCCGCGCCGTAACGGCTCTTGGCGGCACGGGCGAGCGATTCCTCCATCGCTTCGACAACCAGACCGGGGTCGATCATCTTTTCGCGGGCCACGGCCTCGGCGGTCTGCAGCAGCTCCAGCTGGTTGGCTGAGGTGATTGCCATCAGTTCGTCTCCTCTTCGGACCCTTCGGTCTCAATCTCGTCGAAAGCGTTTTCGTTCAGGGCGCCGGCGTCCTTGCGCTGGCGCAGCATTTCCTTGATCAGATCATCGGTCAGGACCAGCTTGGCGTCGCTCAACCAGTCGAATTGCAGACCGATGGTGATCGTCTCATCTCCCTCGGGGATGTTGATCAGAACCTCATCCCCTTCGATCCCGGCCAATTCACCTTTGAAGCGGCGGCGACCGTCGATCAGCTCGGCCGTTTCGATCTTGGCCTCATAGCCTTCAAACGTCTCAAAATCCTTGAGGCGCGTGAGAGGGCGGTCGATACCGGGACTGGACACTTCCAGCGTATAGGCATCAAGGATCGGGTCTTCGACATCCAGCGTGGCGCTGACCGCGTTCGAAATCTCGGCACAGTCGTCCACTTCGATGCCGCCGTCGGGCTTGTCCGCCATGATCTGCAGCGTGGTCTGCTTACCGCTCATCAGGCGGATACGCACGAGTTCGTACCCCAGATCCTCGATCACGGGGGCGATGATCTCGGCCAGTCGCCGGTCAATGGCAGCTTTGGCTATCAAGTCGTTTGTCATCAGGTGCTCTACCCTTTAATCGGGCACAAAAAAACGGGCGCGCGGCCCGTCGAATTTTCCGGTGGAGCCTTGAACCAGAAGTCCAACGCGCCGCTGTTGAAACTGCATATACGCAGGATGGTCCGAGTCTGCAACCCCCGGCGGGATTCGCAGCCGAATTTACGCCATCCACCACCGTTCTGCGATACGGCCGTCGTCTAAAACCGAAGGTCCTGCAATATGGCGCGGCATTCCGACAGCACCAGCTACAGCAAGGGCCATGTCCGCTTCGGACGGGTGAAACCGAAGACCGCGGACACCCTGCATTTCCGCCTTATCCGGCAGAGCCGCCACATCGACATAACCATCGCGCAGCGCTTCGGCCCGAACCCCCGCGTCCGGAATTACGATAGCCTCGATGGCATCGACCCATCCGGCCTGACCATCCTTGTAATGCCCCACCACACGGCGACCGAGGAAATGTCGCCCGTCTTCGGCCCGTTCGACGCGGTAACAGCCAGTGCCGTTGGCGGCATGTAATGGCGACACAGTTTGACCCGATCGTTTGACGACAAACCGGCTGTCTGCCAACATAAAGGGCAGACCCGGATTGGCCTGAGCCAGTTCCAAGTGCACGCGATTGGGGGCCATGGCTTCGGCGCGACCAACTTCCGCCAGAACGGCCAGAACGTCCGTAATTTCCAACGGTGTACCATCGTGGAAAACCGCATCATCACGCAGATCAAAGGTCCAGACCCGTGCGTCGGCGTCGGTCTGCCACCCTGTTGCAAGCTCACCCCGCAGCGTTCCGTCGGGCGCGATCTCGGTCAAAGAGTCGAAAACAGCCCCGCGTGCAACTTGTTCAAGGCTGTCGTCGCGCGGTACGGCCAGACGCAACGTGCCGCCTTTCTTCGGCGTGTCCGCCAAGGACGCACCGGTCGCCGCCAAAAGCGCGGCAGCGGCACCTGACGCAAACAAGGCACGGCGGTCAATCCGGGTCATGCCACACCCTCCGCCACGCGATCCATGATGCGCACAAGCTCGGCGCTGATGCCGGGTTCAGACAACGCATGGCCCGCCTGCCGCACCATCTTCAACTCGGCATTGGGCCAGCGTTCAGCCAGATTCCATGCGGCCTGAGGCGGGCAGATCATGTCGTACCGCCCCTGAACGATATGTCCGGGAATATCGGCGATCCGATCCATCTGATCCAGAATCTGCCCATCCCTCTCCAGAAACGCCTTGTTGATGAAATAGTGATTCTCGAGCCGCGCAAAGGTGCGGGCGTATTCACCCGGACTTTCGCCCACCGATCCGTTGGTATGGATCGAGGCCAGCGCATTTTCCCAATGCGACCAGGCGCGTGCATACAGGATCTCGGTCGCGCGATCGCCCGAGAACAGGCGCTTATTATAAGCAGCAATTGTATCGTCCAGCTCACCCTCGGGCAGCAGAGCGGTGAATTTTTGCCAGTGCTCGGGCCAGAACCGTCCGGCCCCACCGCCGTAGAACCAGTCCAACTCGGCCTGCGTGGCCAGAAACACACCGCGCAGCACCAGACGGCTGACCCGATCAGAATGCGTCTGCGCATAGATCAGAGCCAGCGTCGCCCCCCAGCTGCCGCCAAAAACGATCCACTCATCAATTTCGAACAGTTCGCGCAGCCGTTCGATATCAGCGACAAGATGCCACGTCGTGTTGTTTTCGACCGATGCTGTGGGCCGCGACCGACCACATCCGCGTTGATCAAACAGAATCACCCTGTACGCACGCGGATCAAAATAGCGCCGCATAGCAGGGCTGCAGCCGCCCCCTGGGCCTCCGTGAAGGATAACAACCGGTATCCCATCGGGATTGCCGCATTGTTCCACATAGATACGGTGCCCATCGCCCATATCGACCATGCGCTGATCGAACGGGTCGATCGGCGGGTACAGATATTGAACTGCGCGCTTTTGGTCCGGGTACTTGTCCATTATGGCCCTATATAGTCCTTAAGCGTAAAAGAGCATACGGAGACAGGAATGCAAGCGCATCCGAACACTGTGGACCCGTCCGAGATCGCAAAATTCGAGGCGATGGCGGCAGAATGGTGGGATCCTCACGGGAAATTCAAACCTCTGCACATGCTGAATCCGTGCCGTCTGGATTATATCACACAGCAGATCGCAGGTGAGTTTGACCGTGATCTGACCGCGCAGAACCCGTTCGAGGGCCTGCGCCTGCTGGATATCGGCTGCGGTGGTGGGTTGCTCAGTGAACCGATGGCGCGCTTGGGCGCGGCGGTCGTGGGTGCCGACGCCGCCGAACGCAATCTTCCTGTCGCCCGCATCCATGCGGAACAATCGGGCTTGGAGATTGACTATCGCCATACCACGGCCGAGGACATGGCCGCCGCTGGTGAGCAGTTCGACGTCGTGCTGAACATGGAAGTGGTTGAACACGTGGCCGACCCGCAAAGCTTCCTGACCGCCACGCAACACTTGCTGAAACCCGGTGGGCTGCAGATTTGTTCCACCATCAACCGTAATCCGAAATCATATGCGATGGCGATCTTCGGGGCCGAGGTGGTCATGCGCTGGTTGCCGCGCGGCACGCATGAGTGGAACAAGTTCATCACACCTGACGAACTGTCCGAGCTACTGCGCCAGGCCGGGCTGGACCCGGTGGATCGCAAGGGGTTTGTGTTCAACCCGATCTTGTGGAGCTGGTCGATCTCGGATCGGGATCTGAGCGTGAATTTTGTGACAGCGAGTGTAAAGCCGGGGTGAATCCTACTCCCCTTCCAACTGCAACCGTAAATCCCGCAGTACGGGCAGCGTGCTGCGGACCCGCTCAAGCCCCAGCTCTCCGACCACGCGGTTGATCAGCGGGGCAATCGACGAAATCGCCTGATCCCGTGCCCGCCGACCGGCGGGGCTGATCGCCACCATCTTGCGGCGGGCGTCGTCCCAGTCGGGGCGGATGTGGATGTATCCGGCCCATTCCAGCTTGGCCAAGGTGTTGGTCATCGCGCCGCGCGTGACGTGGAAGGTGCTGGCCAGTTGCGCCGGGGTCCGCTCATCCCCCACAAACACCAGATGGTTCAGCACCGAGAAATGCGAGATTTCCATGCCCTTGGGCAGCACCCGGCTCAGCCGGTTGCGCAACAATTGGTCTGCAGTCAGAATCTCGCTAAACAGCGTGACCGCCAGGGCATTTTTTTCGTCCGTCATAAGTCCGGTTCTGGGTCAGGGCCTGTCGAAAGGCCGCACATGCGTCAATGAGGGCACGCGACGGCGCGCCTCTGTCACAGAACTATCATCCAAATCGAAAATGTGAATGCCCGGATCGGTACCTGCGTCGATCAGCACCTCCCCCCACGGGGCGACAACCATGCTGTGGCCGTGCGTGTAGCGGGTTTTTCCGCGCGTCTTAGGATGTTCTCCGGTCTGTGCCGGAGCCAGCACCCAACACCCGGTCTCGATCGCGCGGGCGCGCAACAGCGATTCCCAATGCGCGGCCCCTGTGACAGGCGAAAACGCCGCTGGAACCGTCAGGATGCGTGCCCCCGCCTGCGCCAGAGCAGCGTGCAAATGGGGGAAGCGGATATCGTAACAGATGGTCAGCCCCACCTTGCCAAAATCGGTCTCGGTAATCACGGCTTTCTCGCCCGGGCGGTAGTTTTTCGATTCGCGGAAGGTCTCGGATTCGGAAACCTGCACGTCGAACATATGGATTTTGTCATAGCGCGCCACGACCTGACCCCGCGGGTCGATCATGAAGCAACGGTTGGCAAAGCGTCCATCCGTGTCATGGGTTTTAATCCCCAGCGAACCGATCAAAAGCCACACACCCAGTCTGGCGGCCTCTTCGCGCAAGCCCGCCAGGGTGATGTCGTCTTCTTCATGCTGCAGAACCTCGCGCTGCCGCGTTGTGCTGGTCGAAACACAGTTCGTAACCTCGGGCGTCAGAATGAACCGCGCGCCTTGCCCGGCCGCCTCGGCCATCATGGCGCGCACCATGTTCAGATTTTCGGCCGGATCGTCCGACGAGGTGATCTGCAGCAGCGCAGTCTTCATCAGGCCGCCAGCAGCCGGTCGAGCTTGCCCTGACGTTCCAGTTCATACAGATCGTCACAGCCGCCTACATGCTGTGTTCCGATGAAGATCTGCGGCACCGTGCGCTTGCCACCGGCCCGTTTGATCATCTCGGGTTTGCGTTTGGGGTGCATCAGCACGTCGACTTCTTTGAATTCAACGCCTTTCTGTTTCAGCAGACGTTTGGCCGCATGACAAAAACCGCATAGCGGCGAGGTATAAATTTCTACCGGCTTCATTTTCCGTTCCCTTTGGGTTTCGCGCAATCTTGGGCGAATTAGGCATCCTTGGCAACGCGCGCCAGAGCCAACACGAAAATATGATTTGCTCCTGCAGCCTGGCATACACGGGCGCAGGCCGCCAGTGTTGCGCCAGATGTCATCACGTCATCCACTAGCAACACGTCCCGGCCGTTCAGACGCTGTACCCTGCGCGGGTGGATGCGAATCGCATCTTTCAGGATCTCGGCCCGTTCTTGCGCCGTTTTGCCATCCAGAACCTGTGTCCGTCTTTTTCGCACCAGCAGGTCCGGCACACAGTCCAGCCCACTGTCCTGACCCAGGTGCTGCGCCAACAGGGCCGATTGATTGTAACGCCGTTTGAGTAGACGGGACCAATGCAGCGGCACAGGGGCAATCACCATATCCGGTCGCAACAGCTCATGCGCTGCCTGCGCCATCCAACGCGCTGCCGGGCGGGCTAGCTCGGGCCGGTCGCCATGTTTCAAAGCCAGGATCAGCGCACGCGCCTTTCCATCATAAAGCAACGCTGATCTGCCAGCCTTCCAGGGCGGCGGGGCTTTTAGGCAGTCGTCACACTCGATCCGATACCCATCCTGTGTGCCCATCAGCGGCACTCCGCAGCTGTCGCATACGGTGCCGCCAATAAAGGGCGTTTCGCGCCAACACGCCCCGCACAGGCCAAAATCTGACGCGGTAAGCGCGCCGCATCCCATACAACGAGGCGGGTAAATCAGTGCAAGTGCGGTTTGAATCCGCCGCGCGATGCGATACTTGCGAGCTATGAAGTTGCCCGAGTCCAACGCACCCTCTCTGTTTGATCGCAAAACCATCCTGCGCCACCGCGGACGTGCACAGGATGACGCCTTCTTCCTGCATCGCGCCGCGATTGACGAGGCGCAGGATCGGCTCTCTATAGTTAACAAAGCCTTTACAGCGCCTGCGATCGTGAGCCCGTTTCCACAGCTTTGGGACGGCATTTTTTCGGGAGCTACCTTGGTCCAGGATGACGACGTTCTGGCACTGCAGCCCGGCGCCCATGATCTGGTCATCCACGCGATGGCCCTGCATTGCGCAAATGATCCGGTTGGGCAGCTGATTCAATGCCACAGGTCGCTGCAACCTGACGGGCTTTTGCTGGTCTTATGTTTGGGCGGCGAAACACTTCACGAACTGCGCGCGGCTTTGGGGCAAGCCGAAGTCGAATGTACAGGCGGGCTGAGCCCCCGTGTCGCACCAATGGCCGAGCTGAGAGATCTGGGCGGGCTGCTACAACGGGCAGGTCTGGCCTTGCCCGTGGCGGATTCGATACCTCTGACGGCGGAATACCGCGACATTTGGCATCTGATGCGCGATCTGCGCCATATGGGCGAAACCAACGCTTTGTCTGCACGGCTAAAACGCCCGACCAGACGGACCGTGTTCGAGGCCGCACAACGTATCTATGCGGATCACTTTTCGACCGACTCAGGCCGCTTGACCGCCACTTTCGAATTGATCTGTCTGACCGGTTGGTCGCCGCACGATAGCCAACCCAAACCCCTGCGCCCAGGATCGGCCCAAGCCCGTCTGGCTGACGCCTTGCGCACCACCGAGGACAAACTGCCTGATTGACGTGCGGATAAATCCCCTTATCTCAGGCCGGACCATAAGAAATTCAGGAAGTCCCATATGTTCGACGCTATCCGCCCTGCACACGCTCCTACGGATCATCCCAAGATCAGGATGGGCCGCGTCGGCATTCTGCTGGCAAATCTGGGTACACCGGATGACTATACATATTGGCCGATGCGCCGTTATCTGAACGAGTTTCTGTCGGACCAGCGCGTCATCGACTATCCGAAATGGAAATGGCAGCCGATTCTGCAGGCCATAATCCTAAGCAAACGGCCTTTTAGCTCAGGCGAAGCTTATAAATCGATCTGGAATCACGACAAAGGCGAAAGCCCTTTGATGACGATCACCAAGGATCAGACCGCCAAGCTTAAGGCAGCGATGCATGACCGCTATGGCGATCAGGTGATGGTCGATTTTTGTATGCGATATGGCAACCCTTCAACCAAGTCCAAGGTACGTGAAATGGTGGCGGCAGGGTGTGACCGCATTCTGTTCTTCCCGCTCTACCCGCAATACGCAGGCGCAACGACGGCCACAGCCAATGACCAGTTCTTCCGTGCGTTGATGGAAGAGGCCTGGCAACCAGCATCTCGCACTGTGCCCGCCTATTTCGACCAGGCCAGTTACATCGACGCGCTGGCGCAATCTGTCGAGCGCGCCTATGCGGCAATGGAGACAAAACCCGACATTCTGGTCTGTTCGTACCACGGAATGCCAGATCGCTATCTTCAGCAAGGCGATCCCTATCACTGCCAGTGCGCCAAGACATCACGTCTGCTGAAAGAGCGGTTGGGCTGGTCGGATGATCAACTGGTTTCGACCTTCCAATCTCGATTCGGTCCCGAGGAATGGCTGAAGCCTTACACCGTGGATCACGTGGCGGATCTGGCAAAGCAGGGTAAGAAAAACATTGCCGTCATCGCGCCCGCGTTCTCAGCCGATTGCATCGAAACGCTGGAAGAGATCAACGAAGAGATCAAGGAAAGCTTTGAAGAGGCGGGAGGCGAGACCTTCACCTATATTCCATGCCTGAACGACGACGATGCGCACATAGCGGCCCTTGGGAAGGTGGTCGAAGATAACCTGCGCGGTTGGCTGGAATAATTTCGCTCGGGCGATCGCCACGGTGGACGGGCGATTCGTTCAACAATGAATCCCCGAGGGCCGAGACAAACAGTCGGAAATAAAAAAGGCGGTGGATTGCTCCACCGCCTTTTTCAAGAATTCCGTGTTGGCTTAGCTTGCAGCAACAGCAGCAGCAACAACAACCAGCAGGATCAGCGGCAGGATGATGCCCTGCGACGAACCTTGAGTTTCTTCAACAACAACAGGTGCTTCAACAACCGGCTCTTCCAGGTTGCCAGCGTATGCGGTCGAAGCTGCGGCGGTCAGAGCTGCGGCGAGAACGAGTTTTTTCATATTAACCTCCAGAATTTGCACGGTTCCAATGCCCGGAACCGCGCACCTAAGACTTACCTCGTGTTTTTTTCTAATCAGCATTGGCGCTGGATTGCAATTGCAACTTGAGCGCTAAGCGGCTTCGCGAAGGAAAATGTCGTCAAATTAGCAACACTTGCGTGCCGACCTTCGCCATAGAAAACAGTTCAGCAATATCATCGTTGAAGAGGCCAATACAGCCATTCGACGAACGTCGCCCAATTTTGCGCGTATCGTGGGTGCCGTGAATGCGATAATATTTCCAGCCCAGATATAAAGCGTGCGTTCCCAGAGGGTTATCTGGCCCCGGCGGGATATAGTCGGGCCATTCCGGATTTCTTCTCTTCATCGACGGTGTCGGCGACCAACTGGGGCCTTCAACTTTGCGGATCACGCTGGTGCGCCCGCGACGGGTCATCTCTTCGGTCAAAGGCACCGAAGATGGATAGAGTTTGTATACGGATTGATCATCTGACCAATAATGCAGCGCGCGAGACACGGTATCGACCAGAATAGCGCCGTTTCTGGTGTTCGAGAAATACGGCTGCCAGTCCAAAGCCCGGAAACCGGACACGTTGCGACGCACGGGCGGCTCGGGTTCAGGCGCGGGGCGCAGCGGATCACCTGGAATGTACTGGGCCAGCGCCGGAGACGCCAACGACGCGGTAGCACCGGTCAGAAACCCCCGGCGTGTGGGCGACAGAAAACGCTTTTTGTCCATGACAATGGGTCCTGTGTTCTGGAGAGTTCTGAAATCTGGCCTATTCTATTGCGAGAATGCTTCAGTCGCAAACCAAACCGGCAGAATCACGCGAGTAATGACGAATGTACGTTTGCTCAGCGCAGTCAGGCACGCTATGCCGGGTGACAACACAATTATCAGGTCGATCATGACGCGTATCGTTTCTTTACTGTTGATTTGCTTTGTCGCACTTGCGGCATGTACTGACACCCGCACCACGGCCATTGGCGCAGATGGCCGCCCCTTGCCGACGGTTTACAAGATTCGCGGCAACCCGGAAAAGCTGCAGTTCCGTATGTTGGATTCGGTCAACGCTCTGCGGCAGGCTCAGGGTCTGCAGGCAGTGCAGTTGAACTCTCAGCTTAACGCGGCGGCAGCAACGCATTCCAAGGATATGGCCCGACAAAACCGGCCCTGGCACTTTGGGTCAGATGGTTCTTCGCCGATCGATCGGGCCGCGCGGGTCGGGTATTTCGGCACATTTCTGGGCGAGGCCATTTCCGAAACCTACGAGACCGAGACCGAGACACTGGCAGCCTGGATGCAAGAACCGGGACCGCGCGCTGTCATCATGGACCCTAAGGCAACCCAGATGGGGTTCGCCTGGCATCAGGAAAGCGGTGGAAAAATCTGGTGGACGCTGGAAATGGGATCCGGCGGCTGATCCAGATCTGCCTAAAAAAGCCCCCGGAAAACGGGGGCTTTTTTAGTCTTTTAAGCAGCTTGCATAGATTGAGCTTCGGTCAATATCGCATAGAGCTTAACCGGATCTGGGTTCGCTCGCAGCTTGGTGCAGACCGAAGTATCTCGCAACGTGCGCGACACCAATGCCAGCGCCTTGAGATGATCCACGCCCGCCTCTTCCGGCGCAAACAGCGCAAAAGCGATGTCTACAGGCTGTCGATCAACCGACCCGAAATCGATGGGTTTTTCCAGCATGACAAACACGCCCGAAACCGCTTCAAGCCCGGCCAGGCGCGCATGCGGCAAAGCCACACCATGCCCAACGCCAGTGGGGCCAAGGCTTTCGCGCTCAAGCAGGCAATCAACGACGGCCTGAGCATCAAGGCTCCGGGTCGCGGCGGCGACGTCGCCGATTTCCTGAAACAACCGCTTCTTGCTGGAAGCGGCCGAGAGTACACGTACTGCCTCGGGCTTGAGAATGCTCGAAAGCTCCATGATCACGCTCCATGGAACGGCACCCGCCTTGGCGGGTGCGGTCCCGTTTTCTTGCCTGTTACGGATCGATCCAGCCGATGTTACCGTCATCGCGACGGTAGACAACGTTCAATCCATCCTTGTTCTCATTCCTGAACACCAGCACCGGAGCGCCAGCAAGTTCCATTTGCATCACGGCTTCCCCAACGCTCAGAGACGGAATTTTCGTCTCCATCTCAGCCACAATCATGGGCTGCAGCGATTCGGGTTCGTTTGCCGTGTCCGATTCGTCAGAGGCGAGGATATAAGAGGACGCACCAAAGAGTTCAACCGGCTCTGAACGGTCCTTGTGGTGATCCTTCAGTCGGCGCTTATAGCGGCGCAGTTGGGTTTCCATCTTGTCACAGCATGCCTCGAATGCTGCATAAATCTCAGTTGCGTGCGCCTTGGCCTGGGCGGTAAGGCCCGTCGACAGATGCACAGTTGTTTCGCATACATATTCATGCGCTGAACGGGAAAAGACGACGTTGGCATCTGTTGGCCGCTGAGCATATTTGCCCACAACCTCGCCCAGCTCGGTCTGCACGTGTGTCTGCAGGGCCGCGCCGATGTCGATCTGTTTTCCGCTGATTTGGTAACGCATGTGATCTCCTTCACAATTCACACCCATTCTGACGTCGCAGTCCGCGACGAACTTGTTTTTATCGGGTGGGGGGTCGCGACATTTTCTGCGGTTGCCTTAAAACCTGCCCTTCGAAGAAGGGACATCGAGATCCAGACTGGAACCGAGTAAATGCCATAGACCAATTGAGGCAAGAGACGAAGGAAGAGTCAATCAAAACAGGCGTGTATATACGCGATTTCCGTCGTGAACCGGATGCCATTCAGCACAACCCTATGAAATACGGAAGTTTTCGCCCAAATAGACCCGACGCACATTCTCGTTTTCGACAACTTCATCAGGTGTGCCAGACATCAGCACCTGGCCATCATGCAGGATATAGGCGCGATCCACAATTTCCAGCGTTTCCCGGACGTTGTGATCTGTGATCAGAACACCGATTCCCCGTTTTTTCAGGTCAGCCACCAGATGCCGAATATCCCCGACACTGATCGGGTCGACGCCTGCAAAGGGTTCGTCCAAGAGCAGATATTTCGGATCTGCTGCCAAACAGCGCGCGATCTCGACACGGCGGCGCTCACCACCCGAAAGCGCCAAGGCCGGGGCCCGGCGCAAATGCTCGATAGAGAAATCAGACAGCAGTTCTTCCAGCCGCTCTTTGCGCCGATGGGCGTGTGCGACAGTGATGTCCAGAACGGCGGCGATGTTGTCCTCGACGCTCATCCCGCGGAAAATCGACATTTCCTGTGGCAGATAGCCGATCCCCATTCGAGCGCGCCGATACATCGGCAAGGTCGTGACATTCTGGCCGTCGATTGTCACTTTACCCGCCTCGGGAAACACAAGACCCGCCACGGAATAGAAAGTTGTGGTTTTACCCGATCCGTTTGGTCCCAGCAGCGCCACGACCTCGGACCGGTCCAGTGTCATGGAAACCTCTCGGATAACCGTCTTTTTCCGATAAGACTTTCGCAGCTTCTCGATACGTAGGCCTGAACTGCCCTCGGCCACAGAAAGCTCGGGGCGCGCCATCAGTTGTTGCCCTGCTGCAAGATCGTTTTGACACGCCCTGTCATCGTTGCGGTACCCGTCGTCAGATTGGCGTTCATCTGATCGCCGCTGATAACACTGGGGCCCTGTGTCAGAAGGACGTTCCCCTTCATCACGATCACGCCCGAGTCGATTGTGTATTCTGCCCAATCGCCTTCAGCAGCGTCAGGTGGGCTGACCAGAACCACGTTTTCGCTTGCCTCCATCCGTTCGATGGCCGAGCGTTCCTGATTGTAGATCACCAAAACCCGTTCAGCTGTCAGCCGCATTTCACCCTGTACAACGATGACATCTCCAAGGAACTCGGCAGAGCCGTCTTCCTGGTTCACATTCAGCGTTTCAGACGTCACCTCGACCGGCAGACTTGGGTCGGCATTCGCAGAACCAAAGGCCACCTGCGCTTCTTGCGCAGTCGCGGACCCGGCACCCACAATTACAGCGAGACACAGAGGAACAAAACGAAAATCGAACACAGGTTATCTTTCTGCCTTTTCAGGCTCGTATATCAGCTTCACGCCATCTGTAAAAACAATATGGACGGGACCATCCTTTTTTTCAGTTCCAAAGGTCATGCGCCCGGCAGAAAAGTTGCCGATCGGCCCGGTTCCGTTCACCTGCCCCGGTGTGTCGCCGCGAATTTCGTCCAGCGACGTGTTGAGCAGATCTGTTGTGACCTGAAGACCATCCGCTGTGGTGATCACCACGTCGCCGACAAAGGTGGCCGTGCCCTCATCCGGACGAATTAACCCAGAGTTGGAATCCAATGTGATCGTTCCGCCATTCAGTAAACCAAACCGGCCGCGGAATTCAGACGCTGCCGGAGTTGACCCTTCGCTGCCTTGGGTGGCCTGCGTGGCTTCAATTTGCACATCCTCGCCTTTGCGGGTTGTGCCCTGGTAATTTGGCTGGGTCACGACTTGCTGGGCCAGACGTTCATCAATGTCATTTTGCGCGAAAGGCACTGATACATTTGTTTCGATGCTGCGGGACAGCAGAAAGACAGTGGACAGCAAGACGATGGCCGCAAGCGGCAACAGGACCTTCAGGAACTGCACCATGCGGGAATATCTGTCCACTTCGCCCCCCCTCAGCCCAGACCGACGCGCAAACAATCGTGGATATGCAACAAGCCCTGTGCTTGTCCATCCGCCTCGGGGTCGACCACAAACAGCGAAGTGATCTTGCGATCATTCATGATCGCGACCGCTTCTTCGGCCAGTGCGTTGGGAGCAATGGTCATCGGATCACGGGTCATTACATCTTGCGTGCTCTTGTCCAACAACCCGTCCATGTTACGACGCAAATCGCCATCGGTGACAATGCCCAGCAGACGGCCTGCGTCATCGGTAACACCAACGACACCAAAGCTTTTTTGGCTCATGACCAGCAAAGCCTCGCTCATCGGAGTGCCCGATGCGACAACAGGCATATCCGAATGCATCAGGTCGCGCACCTTACTGAGCTGCGCGCCGAGTTTACCGCCCGGGTGGAAGTCGCGGAAATTCTCGGGCTTGAAATCCCGGTACTTCATCAAAGCAATCGCCAGCGCATCGCCCATTGCCAAAGTCAATGTCGTCGAGATCGAAGGCACCATGCCAAAGCCACATGCCTCACCCATTGACGGGATCAGCAGATGTACATCCGCCTGCTTCATAAGCGTGCTCTGGGGCTTACTGGACAAGCCGATCAGCGGAATGCCAAAGCGTCGGGTAAATGCCAACATGTTGGCCAGTTCCGGAGCCTCGCCCGAGTTTGAGATCGCCAGGACAACATCGCCCTTGGATACCATCCCCAGATCGCCATGGCTGGCCTCGGCCGGATGAACAAAATAGGCCGGCGTACCCGTGCTGGCCAGAGTCGCAGCAATCTTGTGACCGATATGGCCTGATTTGCCGATCCCGCTGACAATGATGCGACCCGTTGCTTGCAGGATCAGTTGCACAGCCTCGGCAAAGTGTTCATCAAGGCTTTCGGCCAGCACGTCAAGGGCGCGGGCTTCATCAGTGACAACCTGTCGGGCAGTTCTCAGAAAGGCTTCGGTATCGGTCATGAGTGCGCAAAGATATCCGTTTCGGGCCAACCGGCGAGGTCCAGCTTCGCACGCATTGGCAAGAAATCAAAACAGGCCTGCGCCATCTCGGTCCGGTCCTCGCGGGCCAGCCGTTTGTTCAATTCGTCCCGCAGGCGGTGCAGGTACAGAACGTCCGATGCCGCATAGTCCAACTGAGCGTCCGTCAGGGTTTCAGCGCCCCAATCGCTCATTTGCTGTTGTTTCGAGATATCGACACCGATCAGTTCTTGGCACAGGTTTTTCAGCCCGTGCCGGTCCGTATAAGTGCGCACCAACCGGCTGGCGATCTTGGTGCAGTAAACCGGTGCAGCCAACGCGCCAAAGGTGTGATACATTGCGGCAATGTCGAAACGCCCAAAGTGGAACAGCTTAAGCACGTCGGGGTTTTCCAGCATGGCGCACAGGTTCGGCGCTGCGGTCTGGCCCCGTTCAACCTGAACAATATGGCTGTTGCCGTCACCACCCGACATCTGGATCACGCACAAGCGGTCGCGATGCGGGTTCAACCCCATGGTTTCACAGTCAATGGCCACAATGGGCCCCAAATCCAGCCCGTCTGGCAGATCGTTTTTGTACAAATGGTTCGCCACGCAACTATTCCTCTGAGCGCTTTCGCCTCCGAGATAGGCGGTTTGGCCCATAAACTCAACGCCGTCCAAAAATCGCGGTCATTTCATCACCAAGCAATTGATTTTATCCTCAAGGGGGGGATAAGGATAAATCATGCCAAATCACAAACATGAGTCGCACCCACAAATCACGGCCCGGCTGAAACGCGCCCACGGTCATTTGGCCAAGGTCATTGCCATGCTGGAAGAGCACGCCCCCTGTTCAGACGTCGCACAGCAGCTTTTCGCTGTTGAAAAGGCCGTCACCAATGCCAAGCGTGCTTTGATCCATGATCATATCGACCATTGCCTGTCTTCTGACGACGGTGGCAGCGGGATCGAAGACTTCAAAACGATTACAAAATACCTTTGAACCATGCTGAGCATTCTGAGAAACCGCACCTACCGCCACCTGTTCCTCGCCCAGATCGTCGCCCTGACCGGAACCGGGTTGGCCACGGTTGCGTTGGGTTTGCTTGCTTTTGAACTGGCAGGGGACGCCGCTGGCCTTGTGCTGGGCACCGCGTTGACGATCAAGATGGTGGCCTATGTCACCGTCGCCCCATTGGCGGCCGCATTTGCCGAACGCCTGGATCGTCGCAAAATGCTGGTTTTTCTGGACCTTATCCGCGCTGCTGTTGCGGTATGCCTGCCTTTTGTAACTGAAGTCTGGCAGGTCTATGTATTGATTTTCGTACTACAATCAGCCTCGGCGGGATTCACGCCTGCCTTTCAGGCAACGATTCCCGACGTGTTACCTGATGAGGCTGAATACACACGCGCGTTGTCTCTGTCGCGCTTGGCTTATGACATGGAAAGCTTGCTCAGCCCCATGTTTGCCGCAGCCCTGCTGCTGCTTGTCAGCTTCAACAGCCTGTTCTGGGGCACTGCATTGGGTTTTTTGGCTTCTGCTTTACTTGTGGTTTCAGTCGGGCTGCCTTCACCAAGGCCAACCAAACCCCGCGGCATTTATGACCGCACGACACGCGGCATTCGCATTTATCTGAGGACACCCCGGTTGCGTGGGTTGCTTTCGCTCAGTTGGAGCGCCGCCGCGTTGAGTTCGATGGTGATCGTCAACACTGTGGTCATCGTGCGCGCCAATCTGGGCCTGTCGGAAAGCGCCGTGGCCATAGCCTTGGCCGGGTTCGGAGGCGGATCGATGCTGGCAGCCTTTACTTTGCCTCGCCTTCTGGATCGGATCGAGGACCGTCGCGTCATGCTCTCGGGGGCCGTTTTTGCTACAGGATCGATGGCCGTCGCTGCGGTTTTCGCAGTAACTGTTCCCTTGTCACTGGGTCTGCTAACCCTGTTGTGGGCCTTTACAGGTTTTGGGTATTCCACAACGCTCACACCTTCGGGCCGCCTATTAACCCGGTCGGCGCAGCCCGAAGACCGCCCTGCCGTGTTCGCCGCACAGTTCACCCTGTCGCATGGCTGCTGGTTGGTTCTTTACCCACTGGCAGGATGGCTGATGACCGTGTACGGGCCGACCGTTACCCTCAGCAGCATGGCGACACTGTCGGTGGTGGGCGTTGTAGGTGCAATCAGCCTTTGGCCGCGGCTTGATCAAGAACCGATCATCCACGATCATCCAGATTTACCGCCCGATCATCCGCACCTGGCCGGGTCAGGCCCGCATGTACATCCAATTATCATTGACGATCTGCACCCGCACTTCCCGCGTGAGCCTTGAGCAAGAGCTTCGATCTGCACTAAACGCGGACTCATCGAATACCGGAGCCCCAATGGACCAGCTAGACCGTCGTATCATCGCCGCACTGCAAGCCAATGCGCGTGCATCGACCACACAGATCGCAGCCACACTGGGCGTCGCGCGCACGACGGTACATGAGCGGATCAACCGGATGGAACAGCGCGGCATCATCACGGGGTATTCGGTGCGCCTTGGGGCGACGGAAGATACACCCAAGGTTCAGGTGATCGTCATGCTGGAGGTGCAGCAAAAAGAAACGACCCGCATCATCAAACGGCTCGAAGCCTACCCCGAGGTCAAATTGTGTCTGTCAATCAACGGTGAATTCGACCTGATGCTTTCGGCTGAAGCACCCCGGTTGGAAGATCTGGACATTCTGGTCGACGACCTAGCAAAAATTCCCGGCGTCCTGCGCACCAATACCAGCGTTGTCTTTGGGCGTAGGATCGATCGAAACTGAAGCGGCGATAACCCTCTGTAAACCGATTATTGGCTAGCTTGGCCGGGACAGTTCAGAATCCCGGACGGGCAGAATGCCAATTCGAAAGCTTTCGTTTTTCATCATGTTCCTGCTTGGCGCGCTGGCTCAGGCAGTGTTTGCCGCGCCCAATGCCCATACACGGGATCTGTGCGATCAAGCCGCGCAACGTGCGGCTTTGTCCGAAGGGGTACCCGCGACCCAGGCTGGCACGCAGAATGTTCATCGAAGATTTGTAGATCGCCAGCGCCCGGTCATGCTGACGTTTCACGTCGACCGATTTCAGCATTTCTTCTTCTAGGGAAACGCCGTTGCCGTTGGGATCGCCGGAAGGGACGGCATCGAACTCGGCCCAACCTTGCGCACTGGTCCCGCCGTGCAGATGACCCTGCCGCGTGGCCATCATGGCCGCGTTACGACCGGAGGTTTCGAAAGCGTCCTTAAAGGACTGGATATCGCGCGGCTGATAGCCTGGCGTATCCGCATTGGCCATGTTGCGCGCTATTACGGCCTGCCGTTGTCCGGCATGGGTTGCCATTGCGTACGCTGTCTTAAAGACGTTCAGGTCATAGAACATCGGGGCTTCTCCCTCGATCAATTTCAATCAAGGCTTAACCCCGATTCCTTTAGAAACCGTTTTCAGAACTCAGTTGGAGAACCCACGATGTCAGATCTCGACCCGATGCTTCTGAAACACGAATTCGACAGGATCACCGCAGTCCGGCATGTGGGTCTGGTCAGAGGTGTTGCGCAGGGGCTGATCGAGATCAGCGGCCTGAACAATCACGCCCGCATCGGCGACCTGCTGACATTGCAACGGCGCTCGGGGCCTGATGTTTCTGGTGAAGTGCTGTATGTGGATGCGGGTCATGTTCATATGATACCGGGCGCTGCACCAGATGGTGTCAGTCTGGGGGACCGCGTGTATCTTGACCCCTCTCCGGGTTTCGCACCGGGGCCTGCACTGGTTGGGGCGTGTTATCGATCCATTTGGCAAACCGCTTGACGGGAAACCTCTGCTGAACGGGGCGCAGGACCGCGATATCATGCAGGCCCCGCCGCCAGCCGTAACACGCAAACCGTTGGGAGAGCGGATGGCCACGGGGCTGTCCGTTCTCAACACGATGCTACCGATCGTACGCGGTCAGAGGGTCGGGTTGTTTGCCGGGTCGGGCGTTGGGAAATCGACGCTCCTGTCAACTCTGGCACGCTCCATGCAGGCGGATGCGGTCGTAGTTGCACTGGTTGGTGAACGGGGGCGCGAAGTAAATGAATTTGTTGCCCATGCCATCGGTCCGGAGGCCATGCAGCGGACCATCATGGTGGCAGCGACTTCGGACCAGTCGGCCTTGGCCCGCAGGCGCTGCGCTTGGTCAGCGATGTCGACAGCAGAATTCCTGCGCGATCAGGGCCTGAACGTCCTGTTTCTGGCCGATTCAGTGACCCGTTTTGCTGAAGCACACCGGGAAATTGCCGTCGCCATGGGGGAATCGCCGACCCTGCGCGGCTATCCGCCTTCGGTCACACCGTTGATCACCAATCTGTGCGAACGCGCGGGACCGGGAGCGCAGGATCAGGGGTATATCACCGCCGTGTTCAGCGTGCTGGTGGCCGGATCGGACATGGATGAACCTGTCGCAGACATTCTGCGCGGCGTGCTGGACGGGCATATCGTGCTTAGCCGTGACATCGCCGAACGTGGGCGTTTCCCCGCCATCGATCTCAGCAGGTCCGTGTCCCGCAGTTTGCCGGGGGCGGCGTCCGAGGCGGAAAATCATATGATTTCGGAAACACGCAGGCTTGTCGGAAGCTACGAACAGTCTGAAGTGATGATAAAGGCCGGGCTATATGCCGAAGGGTCGGACCCGCTTTTGGATCAAGCCGTGCGCGTTCACGACGAATTGGATTCGTTTTTCGGGAAACCGGATTCCGAAGGGATCGAAAACAGCTTTAGTCGACTGTCCCTGTTTCTGCGCCGCGCATCGGTCGGGGTACCGCGTTAAGCGAATTCTGAACAGTTTTAAGTGTTAAGGCCACCTTAAGTCCTCCGCTGTTAGTCACAGAGTTGGGTGATAAAAAGGTGGTGGAGATGGGTGCGCAAACAAACGCGGCGCCAATCATCATCAAGAAGAAGCGTGTGTCATGTGGCGATGGCCATCATGGCGGCGCGTGGAAAGTCGCGTATGCCGACTTTGTTACGGCCATGATGGCCTTCTTCATGTTGATGTGGCTGCTGAACGCAACAACGGAACAACAACGCAAGGGGTTGGCGGATTACTTCGCGCCTACAATCCCGCTAAGTCCGGAATCCGGGGGCGGTGACGGCGCTTTTGATGGCGACAGCATGCTGTCAGAAGATACGCTGCTGCGGGACGGCCAAGGGGCTACAACCAAGTACGCAACCGAGTCGCGCCTGGCCCGTGGGTCCGTCGGCGTGGATGCACAGGGTGGCGGCAAAGGGAACAAGGAAGATTTCTCAACGCTTGAAGCCCAACTGCTTGGCCGCACAGGCGAAAGCGATGTGTCGGACAAGCTGCTCAAGCACATTGTCACACGCGTCACTGACGAAGGACTTGTCGTCGAACTCTTTGACACCGAGGATCAGGCATTGTTCGAATCGGGATCCGACACGCCAACCCGCTTCCTGCGCGCGCTGGCCCTGATCATCGCCCGATCCTCGGATTTAGTGACAAATTCGATCGCCGTTGAAGGCCATGTCAGCGCCTCGCCTGTTGTACAGGCCCGCAACACCGCCTGGGATCTGTCCACTGCACGAGCGCAAAAACTGCGCCAGTTGCTGCGGGACAAGGGCGTGACGGCACGGCGGATGGATCGCGTCACCGGCCATGCAGACCGTGAGTTATTTGCTAAAAACCCAATGGCACCGCGGAACAACAGGGTCGAAGTGATCTTCCTGCGTCACCCCTAAAGGATAGAACGCATTTTACATGTTAGCGCGCTGTTAAGGGGCAGCGCGTTACCTGTTGCATCAACGACTGACGCAACAGAAGGGCGCGCCCATGACCATTTCCTCTTCGCTCAATGCCGGCGTGGCAGCGCTGAAAGCCAACGCCAACAGGCTGGCGACGATTTCCGACAACATCGCGAATTCCTCGACCTATGGGTACAAGCGAGTCGAGACGGATTTTCATTCTATGGTCACGTCGGGTCGGGGTGGCAGCTACTCGGCCGGTGGTGTGCGCACGACAAGCCAGCGCATGATCGATCAGCGCGGGCCTTTGGTAACAACCAGCAACTCCGCCGACCTCGCGGTACGCGGGCGCGGGATGTTGCCAGTGCGCCCTAGTTCGCAAATCGGCAACAACTCGAACGAGATGCTTTTGACCACCACCGGATCGTTCCGCACCAACGAAGAAGGGTATCTGGTAACCGAATCCGGCCTTGTTCTTCTGGGATGGCGCGCTGGTCCGGATGGGACCATTCCGTCTGTACCCCGCGACACACCCGCCGCACTTGAACCCATTCAACTGAGCGTCAATCAGCTCTCAGGCGCCCCAACAACAGAAATGAACCTGCGCATGAACTTGCCCGCCACGGCGACCGATGCAGGCGCTCCGGGCGACGTTCAACCTTTGTCGGTCGAGTATTTTGACAACCTTGGCAAATCCGAAAGCGTTGATACCCAGCTGATCCCAACCGTTCCGGCGACCGGCAGCAGCAATGAATGGACTATGGTTCTGCGCGATTTCGCCTCTGGCGGCGCAATCATCGGGGAATACACACTAACTTTCACCGACAACCGAACCGCAGGCGGCACTCTGGCCAGTGTCGCGGCAGTATCAGGTGGCGCATACGACCCAACGACCGGCAGCGTCATGGTCAATGTTGCTGGCCGTCCAATGGAGATAAATATCGGCATGATCGGCGATGCCGATGGAATAACCCAGCTCTCTGACACGTTTGCACCGGTTTCGATCACACGAGATGGTTCCGCCGTTGGTACAATGACTAGCGTTCAAGTGGATGAAAATGGCTATGTCTATGCGTTCTACGACACTGGCGTCAGCCGCCGGATGTTTCAGATTCCACTCGCGGACGTGCCCAATCCCAATGGCCTGACGGCGTTGGACAGTCAGACCTACGCCCCGTCACGTGAAAGCGGCACATTCTTTCTGTGGAACGCAGGCGACGGCCCGACCGGAGATCTTGTTTCCTTCGCCCGCGAAGAATCAACTACGGACGTCGCAACCGAACTCACCTCTCTGATCCAGACACAGCGCGCTTATTCATCAAGCGCCACGGTGATCCAGACGGTGGACGAGATGCTGCAGGAAACGACGAATCTGAAACGCTGAACCAGTGTCTGATCAAAGGAAAGGAGCGGCCTCATGAACATGTCGACGGCACTCAACAATGCATTGGGTGGGCTGACAGCGGCCAGCCTAGGGGCCTCTGTGGTGTCCGGGAACATCGCAAATGCCCTGACGCCGGGCTACGCGCGCCGATCCCTTGAACTGACAACCAGCCAGATTTCCGGCAACGGCGTCCGCACGGTTGGAGTGGTTCGGCACCAGGACCCTGTTTTAACCGCCAACAGACGGTCAACGGACGCCGAACTTGCGTTACAATCCGCAGTTTCGGATTTTCATACGCGTTTCGAACAACTGGTCGGATCTCCAACAAACGGGTCCTCGTTGTCCACGCGCCTGTCGGACTTGGAAAACAGCTTCATAACTGCAGCCTGCCTGCCGGATTCGATCGAACGGCTGGATCAGGTCGCGCGTTCGGCTGGTGATCTGGCCAAGGCGCTGAATGCGACATCTGAGGGCGTGCGGCAGGCGCGCTCGGATGCAGATCGAAAGATCGGCGCTCAAGTTGAAAACCTAAACCGGACTTTGCAGGATATCGAAGACCTAAACGCCAAGATTCCGGCCATTAAAAACTCGGGCGGTGACATTGGTGCCCTGCTGGATCAACGGCATATCCTGATCGATCAGGTCAACACGATGATTCCGGTCAACGTCGTGCCGCGCACCAATGATCAGGTGTCGCTGTATTCCGATGGTGGGTTGATCCTGTTAGAGGGTAATGCGTCAGAGTTCACCTTTTCCACAACGGGTGAGACCATGCCGCATATGACGGTGGCAAACGGTCTTCTGTCCGGGCTGGAGATGAACGGAAACCCGGTGCGCACAAGCGGTGACACCGCACAGATTCGTGGCGGAGCGCTGATGGCCCAGTTCACTATCCGCGATGAAATGGCTGTTGAGGCACAGATGCAACTGGACACTGTTGCCCGCGACCTGATCGAACGGTTCGAAACGTCGGGGCTAGACCTCACCGCCCTGGTTAGCGATCCGGGCCTGTTTACCGACAATGGCAACCGGTTTGATCCTACCGCTTTTGTCGGGCTCGCCTCTCGGATTGCAATCAATTCAACAGTGGATCCTGACGTTGGCGGAGACAGCTGGAAGCTGCGTTCGGGTCTGGGCGCTGTGACAGCAGGTGATCCCGGACAAGCCGCTCAACTACGTGCCTTCGGAAACATCCTGAGTGACGCGCGTCCGATACCTGTCGGAGTGTTCGGTACAGGAAACATGCTTGCCGCCGAGTTGACCGAGGCTTTGCTCTCTAAAGCGGGTGCAAATGCGCATGCAGCAGATCAACGCCAGGCCTTCGCCAATAGCGCCCAACAACAAATGGCCCAGATCGAGGCCGAGCAGGGTGTGGATACAGATCAGGAACTGCAACGTCTCATGCAGGTTGAACAGACATATGCCGCAAATGCACGGGTTATCTCGGTCGTGGATGAATTGCTTGAAACTCTGCTGAGGTTGTAACGATGACTTTGACATCTATCGGCGATCTGGCGCGCGGTATGACCTTGCGCACGCGTGCCACAGAAATAAAAACACAGATCGAAACGCTTTCGTTTGAGATGTCCACTGGGCAGGTACAGGATATCTCGGGCCGGTTGGGGGGCGATTATTCGCAGCTTCTCGACTTGGATCGCAGCCTCGCCATGCTCGACGCCTTTGGCATAGCAACGTCTGAGGCGGCTCTGTTCGCCGATGCCATGCAGTTAAGCCTGACAACCTTCAGCGATTCTGTCGGAGAAATGACCGCATCCTTGTTGGCTTATGGAACCGCAAATCAGCCTGCGAACCATGAACAAGCATCGGTGCAGGCGAAAAACGAACTGGACACGATGATCTCGGCGCTGAACACGCGCGTCGGTGGACGTAGCCTGTTTTCCGGCACGGCCACCGACGTATCGCCTTTGCAATCATCAGACGATCTTTTGGCGGCGCTGAGGCCGCAGTTGACCGGGCTTGCGACTGAGTCAGATATCCGTCTGGCAGCAGACACATGGTTCAATGACCCGGCCGGGTTTGACGCCGTAATTTACCAAGGATCGAACAACACGCTTTCCCCGATGCAGGTATCAGAAAATGAAAGCGTCACTCTGCCGATCACTGCAACGGACCCGGCTTTCAAAGCCGCCCTCAGGGACGTTGCAGTGGCCGCATTGGCCACAGACAGCGCATTGGCGCTTTCCCCAGATCAACGCACGATGCTGTTCACGCAGTTGGGTGTTGATCTGGCCAACGCGCAGGATGATACCGTGCAACTCCGGGCCGAAGTCGGCACGGCGGAGGCCCGTATAGAAGAGGCAGCGACACGCAATTCGGCTGCTCGCACCAGCCTTGAATACAGCCGAAACGAACTGATCGCGGCGGACCCTTATGAAACGGCGGCAAAACTGCAAACTGTGCAGTTCCAATTGGAAAGCTTGTATTCCGTAACTGTTCGCAACGCGAACCTATCGCTGGTGAATTTTCTGAGATGAGGGCGCTGATACTTATCTTGGTCTTCCTTCCCAGCCTGGCTTGGGCGGGGGCAATCCGTCTTAAGGACCTGGTCGATTTTGACGGCGTGCGCGGCAACGATCTGGTTGGCTACGGCCTAGTCGTAGGTTTGAATGGAACCGGTGATGGATTGCGCAATGCCCCCTTCACCGAAGAAATCATGTCCAACATCCTCGAACGTCTGGGCGTCAACGTGAACGGCGAAGATTTTCGACCAAAAAACGTGGCAGCGGTTTTGGTCACAGCCAGCCTCCCACCCTTCTCCAGGGTGGGCGGTCAGATCGATGTGACTGTTTCGGCCATCGGCGATTCCAGCAGCCTGTTGGGCGGAACGCTGATCATGACACCTTTGAACGCAGCCGACGGTCAAATTTATGCTGTCGCTCAAGGCACAATTTTGGCGGGCGGCGTTTCTGCCGAAGGTGAGGCCGCTTCGGTGGTGCGCGGGGTACCAACGTCGGGTGTCATACCGTCTGGCGCACGGGTTGAGCGTGAAATTGACTTTGACCTGTCGACCCTGACCCAAATGCGTCTTGCGTTGAGAGAACCCGATTTCACCACAGCCGCACGGATCGAATCCGCGATCAATACCGAGTTCAACAGGGCCGTGGCCATCATGCGGGATTCCGGCACGGTTGAACTTAACATTGCCGCGACGCAAGCGGTATCAACGGCCCATGCCATCGGGCGAATCGAAAACATACTGGTTGAACCGGAAACAAAAGCGCGCGTGGTCGTCGATCAGCGGTCGGGTACCATCGTTATGGGTCAAGAGGTCCGCATTTCGCGCGTTGCTGTCTCTCAGGGTAATCTGACGTTAACAGTGCAAGAGGCCCCGATTGCAGTGCAACCCAACCCGTTTGCCAGAGGTGAAACAGTGGTCGTGCCCCGCACCATCGCTGGCATCGAAGAGGAAGAAGGCACCGGTCTTGCCGAAATCCCCGAGGCGACAACTCTGTCCGAAGTGGTTGCTGGATTGAACGCGCTGGGCGTGTCGCCTCAGGACATGATCGACATTTTGAAAACCATAAAAGCAGCGGGCGCGCTGCACGCAGAGTTCATAGTCAGGTGACGGCGGAAGGGCGTGCTGATTGCACGCCCCTCTGCGCTTTACTTTGACTTCCAGCTGTCCAGCCAGCGTCGAAACCTGGTGCGCCGTTCTTCAATTGCGTCACCCGCCGCATACAGCCCGTCTTCCACGTTTTCGATCATCGGGTCGATCCGGGCCTCCCGGAACCTGCGCCAGCGCACCCATATCGCCCAGACCACTGCGGCGAAAATCGTCAGGAATATGATGTTGAACCAGGGGATAATCCGCGCATCCGGCCCATCCACATGGTTGATGAAGATGGCGTTTGGAAAAATCGACAGAAACTCGTTGCGCCAGCCGTAGTGAGTAACAACCACCCATTTCGGATTCTCTTTGGTCGATTTCGCATCATTGGCTTCGGTATACAGGTTTGCGGTATCGAACTTGAAATAGGGGGGCCAACCCCATCCAGTATCCTCGTTTCGATAGACGATGGGTTTACCGCTTTCGCGAACGGCCTGAATGAACTGCACGTCCCGATTGGCAAGGCTTGCGGACTGGTCCTGGGGTTCAGACCAGAAAATCCGGGTCCAGTCGTTCAGATCCTGCCTTTCTTCATAGGTGTTGACGATGCGCACAATGTCATGCTGCGGCAGTGAGTATTGCAAGACCGCCGCAATCGTGCCCCAGATGATAATAATGAACGCCCATTTCACATAGGACATGCCTAAATCCTCACATGTAATTCACAATGTAGATCAGCGCGCCAATCGCCACCCACGGCACAATATAGACACCCAGGATCAGTTTACGCCGGAACGAGTTGTCATACACATGCAATCCGCGTTCGACAAAGGCTTCTTTGTTACCCGTTTTGCCTTTTTCGTCCCACCAGTCCTCAAGCTTGCGCCGCCGGATACCACGCGAATAGAAAGACAGCGCAACATAGGCAATCGTCTGGACCACCAGTAAGATCAGCAATAGGCGCAACAATCCGATCATATCAGCCTTTCCTCACCGAACCCCAGGGACCGACTCGGGCGATTATGTCATCGCTGACCCGGTCATTGCCGCTCATATCCGGCTCATGCCCAAACAACGCGGCGCGGGCCCCTTGCTTGTCCACCTGATACTCACGCGCAAGGAAGTCGGCAACATAGGCTTTCTTGCTCTCGGGCCAACCTGAATATGTGCGGTAGAACAGCTCTTTATGGCAGATGAACATCTGGCGCGGGTCCAGCGGGGCCAACTCAGACAGCAGCATGTTCACCAGATCGCGGTTCGGTGTATCCGCCGCGCGCAAAGTATAGAAATAGGCCGGATGGTCCGAGGTGATACGCGGCCATGGCCCCCCATCGCTCGCCCAGCGCAGCAATTGAGCGAGCCCGTGATAAGCCTCGGGCAGGCGATCCGAGTGGTTGCGCGCCAGCCGACGCATGTCGCTGCGATCCAGCCCGGTCAGGTCGACATCTGCATCCGCAGCCGCATCGACGGTCAGGAAATCCATCTTTTGTTGCAGGATCGCGGCGGCATCCACGCCGCGCGCTTTGACAATCGGTTCGACCAGATCGTTGTAGTCCAGAAACTTGGCAATCTGGTTCCGCTGTGACGGGTCGAAGGTGTACTTGATCGGCAGATCATCCGGCTTTTCGCCCATACAGATGGCCGCCGGGTGATCCACATCCGGAAACAGATACAGCCCGCCAAAATGCGCGGTCCAGAAATTGCGCTGCTCAAAATCCGTGTGGCGCAGACGGACCGGATTGCGGGTGACGTCGCCGGTTTCCTTGGCCGTTTCGATCATCTTGGCGATCAATACGTCGTCGAACCACGCATCCTCTTCGGTCTTGAACCGTTCGACCATCCCCGCCAGTTGCTGTGCCTTGCGCAAGGTGCCGCCTGCGGTGTCGGCCTCAATCTCGATCTTGCGCAGGTTCAGCAGGTCGCGCGGCGTGGACAGTTTGAAAACCGAGTTCACCAACTCTCCGGCCACTGCATCGGTGGCGGTCAGGGCGAACAACTGCGCCTCGTTCATCTCGATGAATTCACGCAGGATATCACGCGAGGTCGAGAATTTGACATTCAACAGCGGCGCGCGTTTCTGTTCGGTCGTCAGCAGGATGAACTGCCGGTTGACCCCGTTGGGATTGAGGTAGAGCGTGTCCTCCAGCTCAATCCCCACCTCCGGCGAATAACCCGAGATATCGACATGGAAATCCGTCAGCGCCGTGGTCTTGCCCGCCAGATGCTGCAGCGCGCGGTTATACCGCTCGACTAAGGCCGGGCTGGAGATGTGGACGAGATTGCCGAACATCAGGCCTTTTTCGATGAGGCGGATCATTCCTCGACCTCACTTAACCCTGTAAGCTCAAGCAAACACAGGTATATCTTCCGGACTCGCAAGTTAACAACTTTTTGTTTGTCTGCATCAGAGAGGTTACCAAAATCAGCAATGACGCGTTCAAGCAACCCTTCAATTTCCCCGATACGAGAGTCATCAAACTTATGGTTCGTGTATTTGGTGCCATCTTTTTTGTTTTCTTTCACAGCGGTCTCAGCGCGTTCCAATTCTGCGCCGAGTTGGCGAAGCACACTGTATGTCCCAAGATCTTCATTGAATCTTCTACCAATTTGGAAGCTTGACTGTTGGGGCTTCAAACCTTCCCGAATTACTTCAGTCGTTATAGTGATCTTAGGTTCGCGAACCACTCTTTCAGCGATACCTTTTAATCGCTCCTCAAGGAGCTTTCCCGCTTCGACTTCTCGTCGCATGCGCCTTTCATCTTGGAATATCTCGGCCTGCGCGCGTAGAGCTGCAAGTTGATTTTGTTGAGCTTCTCTACTCAACCTGAGCTCCTCTCGGGTCGCAGATAGTTCCTTTCTCTGTTCAGCAAGCTCCAAGGTTTGCAAACAAACAGTTACAATAATCCATACAAACGCCAATGCACCAGCGAAGCCAGCCAGTGTATCGCCTACTTCATTTGGCTTTGAGGCAAGAAAGACACCGAATTTTGTCAGGCACACATCGTCGCTGTTACAAATCTCCTGCGCTCCCATCCAAACAGCGAATGCTGCAATTGTTCCAGAAGCGGTAATTCCCCAGAAAACAGGACTTTTCAGGTTAACCATCTCATTGCTCGTATTTTTTTAGCCATCCTTCCCCTCCAAATACCGCCGCTTGGCCTCTTCCATCCGGCCCATCTCACGGACAGCGTTCTCGATGGCGACCTCGTCGCTCTTGTCGGCATAGCGGAACTCGCTGTCGGCGTAGCGGTTGATCTCTTGGATCACCATCTCAACCGTGATCGGCTGGCGCAGGTCTTCGATCATCGCTTTCTTGGTGTCGTAGTCGCGGAACAGGAACAGGTCGGGGTTCTCCATCCACTCGTCGGGCAGTTCGAAATCCATCGCGCGGACCTTGACCGCGTCGGTGATGTTCTTGATCGCACGACCGGTGAACCGCTCATCCGCCTGCTGGATCGCCTTGAGGTAGTTGCCCAGCTTGGCGATCGTGTCCATCTGGCCGATCTCGTCGGACACCCGGTCATAGACCTGCAATAAAGCATCCTCATGCGGGCGGGAATGGCTTTCGAAACTGGCGGCGACGGCCTTTTTGATCTCCTGCGCGGCATAGGCGTCGTGTTCGCCCAGCGGGATGTCGTGGTTGCGACCCATCAGCAGGTGCAGGATGTCGATGTAATCCTCGCGCGTTTGCGGCCCGTCCACCAGAAACCGCGCGCCCGCCCGCTGGCGCAGGGCGTCGTCCACATTCTCAGGGTAGTTCGAGAACATGCCAAAGGTGCAATTGCCGCGCACGACGGTGTTGGCGCCAGCAAAGCTCTCCATCAGAACAGCGGTGATTTCCAGTTGGCCCGCGCTGGACTGCCGGTCGCCGCGTTTTCCCGCCAGTTGGTCTATATCGTCGATGGTCCCGAAACCGATGACCGAGGGATCAATGATCGTATTGATAAAGGCTTTGGCGTTCTGGCCGGACTTGCCCTGATAGCTGTCGATATTGTCGGTGCTCAGGTTCTGATAGCGGAACGGATAGCCCGCGTTCTGGCAATAGTCATTGATCAGCCCGGCCATCATCTGGATCAGGGTGGTCTTGCCGGTGCCCGGTTTGCCGTCACCCATGAAGGTAAAGATGAACCCGCCGAGTTCCGCAAACGGGTTCAGGCGGCGGTCGAAGTCATAGGCCATCAGCATCTTGGCCAGCTTCATCGCCTGATACTTGGCGATATGGTTGCCCACCACCTCGTTCGGTTTCTTGAACGTCATGGTCAGAGTGGAGGATTTGGCCTTTGAGGCCGGCTCGAACCCTCGGATCGTCAGGTCATTGGCGTCGATATGCCAGGCGGCGTTCTGGAACGGGGCCAGATGGTCCGCCGACTGCGCACGCAGGGCGGCCTTTTCCATCAACTGCTCGGCATAGGCACTTGTGGCGGCGATCAGGTGGGCGTCGTCAGGGGCGTGTTTGGCCAACATTTGGTCCAGCTCCCACAGCGCGCCATGCAGGGCGAGTTGGCCGTTGTCGGTCAGGATCTCTTCGACCTCGCCGATATCGACGGTGGTTTCACTTAGATGTGAGGACATCAGATACGCCAGCGCATTTCCAAGCACATGCGATGAGATAAGCGCCTCCGCGGTCAGCAAACCCGAGAACTCGGCCTTCCGCGCGGCAGGCAGATCCCCGGCTAGGTTCGCACGCTTCAAATCGGCCAGCGGTGTCTGGTCCGCATAAGCCTCGGCCACAGCCAAAGCGATTGCGATGGCGCGGCGAATGGCCTGTTGCGTGGTGGCCTGCGGCGGCGAGACCAGCGTATCGCCGTCATCGGATGCCTCAATCCGTTCAACCAGATGCACCCCGTCTGCGCGTACAGTGCGCCGCGTCACCAAACCGGGTGTGGTGGATCGAAACCGCCTCCCGGTCGTGACACCCGGAGACCGCTCGACCGCCACTTCAACCGGTTTCGCAATCCGCGGCGCGTGTTCGAACCCATTCAGCAAGGCGGTCGCCGCCGGGTAATGTTTGCGAATATCGTCTTCGCGCAATTCCATCTGATCTGACGTCAAACTCATTTGCTCAACCCTGCATCTTCTTCTCGTCCAAAATACGGTCGCCGAAGGCGAAAAACTCAATAGCGCAACACCTGTCCTGCCTTGCTAACGACGAATTTGCGCACATCGGCAAACCCCGGCGGGTTGCGCTCGGCCAGCACCTGAAAGGGGCGTTGGGGCAGGATGATCGACCGCTGCGTCCGCGTGGCCCCGGTCTCAGCGCCCTGCCCGCCAAACGGATCCAGCGCGAAAATCTCGCGCTCGACGGTTGAAAACCATCCGGCGCGTTCTTCGATGACCTCTTCGCTTTCCAGCTCCTCGGTGGTCCAGGCCAGTGCCCAATCTTGACCTTCGGGTGCCTGTGCGTCCTCCAGCACCTGCCGCAAAGGACCCGATTGCTCGGTATAGGCCGAGGAATACATTGGCCCCACATGAATGCGGCGCAGGTGTTTGGGATGCAGGTCGTCAAAATCCTGGTCGAAGCCCCTGGCAATCGTCACCAGTTTCAATCCGCCCAGGGATTGCGCCATCAGATGCGCCTGCACCTCGGGCCAGCGGCGCTGGTCCTTGGGCAGGGCGGTTTTGCCACTGTCCTCCAACTGCATCAGGTAGATGACCGGCAGGTTGATCTGGCTGTCATAGACCGCCCAGTGGATCATGAACTTGCGCCGATCCCCCTCATTCCCGATCCAATGGCACTCGGGATCGTTGCGGGCCCAGAACAGCTGACCTTTCTGCAATTCCTCATAATAGAGCCTTTGCGACAGCGCGAATTGCAGCTTGGTGGGGATTTCCTGATCGCCGATGATCGTCCGCACCATGTCGGTTTTCAGGTCATCTTCCGACGGCATATTCGCCAGATGCACCTGCGCCTGCTGCGCGTCATTGGCCATGGTCAGCAATTCGGTCGCCACCGGAAACCCACTGTCGCGCTTGTCCATGGCGAGGCTGCCAAAGAACCGCCCAGTATCGCGCCCGACCAGCAAATATTTCATGGAAAGCGCCCTAAAGGTGTAGAGCAGCCCCGAAAGGTAGCGCGACACGATCCGCACCTCTTGCTTGCTGATCGCGCCCGCGGCCTCCATCGTCGCGGCCACGCGCAGGAGGTGGACGGTGATGACCTCGAATTTGCGGAAATACCGACGCGAGGCAAAGGTGTCGGTCAGGCCGACATGGTCTTGGGTAGGGTTACTCATTTCGCTTTATTAGACATATTGTGCAACCATGGTCGGTATTTTTGGTCGATCTCGATCCCCTTTCTATGGAACCAAATGAACAGCCAAAAACCATAGGCGATGAAAACTAAGCTGGCCGAGACTATGACGACTTTGGTAGTCAACGCGTCCGAACCAAAAGCTCTTATTGCGATAGCGCATGATCCCACACAAAGCACCACTCCGATGGCGCTAAGTCCCAAGAACGAAGCCAAGAGTTTAACAATCGAGCCAATCCTTCCCGGACGAGCCATCAGGGGTTAACCCCCATACAAATTCTTATCATGCTTCTCGACAATAGACGCAAACCGGCGGGCAAAGCGCTCATCCGCCTTGGCCTTTTTCTCCAGCACGTCGCGGGCAAAGACCATGTGGTCCTCATGCGCTTCAAGCATGTCGGCCATTTTCTGGTTGGTCGCGGTGCCGATGGCGGCCATGGCGGTTTGTGCCTCTTGATCGGTCTGCACGCCGATCTCGTTGATGCGGTGGGCCACGTCCTGCTGCTGTGCGGTTTTCAGCGATTTGGTCAGGGCGTCATACAGCACCACGCGCTGTTGCGTGTCTGTCTGCAGCTTGTTGATCAGCACCATCTGTGTCGCCGCCTGGTTCTGCAATGAATCGACCCAGGTCTTGCCCTTTTCGATATAGCGCTCCAGCGTCTGAGATTTGGCCAGCTTGACCTGTTCTTCCTGAACCTTGGCGTTGTATTGCTTGTTCAGCTCGGCCAGTTCAGTCTCTAACTGGGTCCGCGCGGCGGCATCCTGTTCAACGCTGATCTTGTTTTCCAGCGTGATAATGGTCGGATCCATGCCTTGGATTTCGGCGCGCAACGCCTCAAGCTCGGCCACGGTCGCCTCACGGTCATCCAGTGTGCCGGTCAAGTTGTCCTCAACTTTGACGCGCTGCTCTTCCAGTACGGACAGCTGCCCCTGCAACAATTGCACGATCACATCTGATTTAGCGATCAGGTCCTGCAGCTTGTCGTCGATATTGGCCGTGCGCATCCGTTCCTGCCGCATCGACTCGGACTTACCTTTCGAGAAGATGCCAACAAACGACTCCCACCCGGTTTTCGAGCGCATTTCGTCGAAATCCTTGGAAAACGCGTTTGTAACGTCGTCCAGCCCCATGATCAGCTCGGCGATATTGGCATTCATCACCTCGGTATGGGCGTGAACATCCTCGAGCGTTGCGTTCTCAATGTCGATATCCGCCTCGGCGGTGCCGATCTTGGCCCGCGCAGCCTCAATCCGTGAGGTCAGCCCTTCGATTTGTGACTGAGACTCACGCACTTTTGCCTGAGTTTCTTCTATAAGGGCTTCGAATTGCTGGTTCGACATCTCTGGTGTCCCTTTTTGTCTGTTTAACCAATAAGATAGGGAATGTTACACCGATTTACATCCCCTTGCGCTAATTTTTCCACCAGACTTTTGCAAACTCGGGGCAAAAAAGATAGGCGGCTGGCTGCAGCCTAACGTGGATCGGTATACGAAAATCACACACTATTCAGCCAAATCTGGATTGATTTAGGGGGCGAAGTGGCCATAGACACTTTCGAACCCGCTGATTGGGTGCGCGCAAACATTATTCCTGCCGGAGGCTGGCCCATGCTGGACGCAACTACAGACCTGAAGTCGATTTTGAAGAACCCTGAACTGCTGGCGACGAAAGCCTATATAGGCGGCCAATGGGTGGACGGTGATAACGGGACGTTTGACGTGACCAACCCCGCACGCGGTGACGTAGTCGCTGAAGTGGCCGATGTCAGCCGTGCCCAGGTTGCCGGGGCGGTTGCACAAGCTGAAGCCGCGCAAAAGGAATGGGCCAAACTGACCGGCAAGGAACGTGCGGTGATCCTGCGCCGCTGGTTCGATCTGATGATGGAAAACGCTGAGGATCTGGGCAAAATCCTGACGGCCGAGCAAGGCAAACCACTTGCCGAGGCGATTGGTGAGATCGGCTATGGCGCGTCCTTCATCGAATTCTTCGGCGAAGAAGCCAAGCGTGTCTACGGTGAGATGATCCCGGGCCATCAGCGTGACAAGCGGATCATGGTGCTGAAACAACCGATTGGTGTTGCTGCGTCGATCACACCATGGAACTTCCCAAACGCAATGATCACCCGCAAAGCCGGTCCTGCCCTAGCCGCGGGGTGTGCGTTTGTTGCGCGCCCGGCCAAGGAAACACCTTTGTCCGCTCTGGTTCTGGCCGTTTTGGCAGAAAAGGCTGGCATTCCGGCTGGTGTGTTCAACGTGGTTCCGTCGTCGCGCGCCAGCGAAATCGGCAAAGAGTTCTGCGAAAACCCCGGCGTGCGCAAGCTGACCTTCACCGGTTCAACCGAGGTCGGTCGCATCTTGCTGAAACAGGCTGCCGATCAGGTGATGAAATGCTCGATGGAATTGGGCGGCAATGCTCCGTTTATCGTGTTCGACGACGCCGATCTGGATGCAGCGGTCGAAGGCGCGATGATGTGCAAGTTCCGCAACAACGGTCAGACCTGCGTCTGCGCCAATCGTATCTACGTGCAGGCTGGCGTTTACGACGCCTTCGCAGCCAAGCTGAAAGCCGCCACCGAGGCGCTCAAGGTAGGTGACGGTCTGACCGACGGAACCACAACCGGCCCGCTGATCAATGCTGAAGCTGTCGCCAAAGTTGAAGAGCATATCAAGGACGTCACCGACAAGGGCGGCGCGGTTTTGACCGGTGGCCTGCCGCATGATCTGGGTGGCACGTTCTTCCAGCCGACCATTGTGACCGGTGTGACCCAGGATATGTTGGTCGCGCAGGACGAAACCTTTGGCCCGTTGGCGCCTTTGTTCAAGTTTGAAGATGAGGACGATGTCATCGCCATGGCCAATGACACGATCTTTGGTCTGGCCTCTTACTTCTACGCCAAGGACCTGAGCCGCGTCTACAAAGTGGCCGAGGCGCTGGAATATGGCATCGTGGGCGTGAACACGGGCATCATCTCAACCGAGCTGGGCCCGTTCGGTGGCGTCAAGCAATCCGGTCTGGGCCGTGAGGGCAGCCACCACGGTATGGAAGACTATTTGGAAATGAAATACGTCTGCATGTCGGTTTAATCTGACATGGCCCCGGTGCAAAGCGCCGGGGCCATTCGGTTTGTCATAAAACTGCAAATAAACCGTCACATCCCTGCAATGACCTGCGTTCATCCCCCTCTCATCCAACTGAGAGGGGATACTCAACGATGTCTTTGCGTTTTGCCTGCCTCACATCTGCCCTTGCCCTGACCGCCGGTCAGGCCGTGGCAGAGATGAACTTCAACCGAATTGCGTCTTTTCCAGTCGTCAAGAACATAGCCGAAGGGGCCGACACCACCCGAGAAACCTCGCCCGAGATTATAGCGGCGACCGCGGATGGTATGACGCTGGTTTATACCGACAGCCCATTGGGCGTGATCGGCATGATCGACATCACTAACCCCGCGAACCCGGCCCCGCTGGGCGCGATGGAAGTGGGCGGCGAACCGACCTCCGTGGGCATTGTTGGCACGACGGCTTTTGTCGGCGTGAACACGTCGGAAAGCTATACCGCCCCGTCCGGCAAACTGATCTCAGTCGATATCGCAAGCAAGGCCGAAACCGGTGCCTGTGATCTGGGCGGTCAGCCTGACAGCGTCGCCATCGCACCGGATGGTAGCTTTGTTGCCGTTGCGATCGAAAACGAACGCGACGAAGACCTGAACGATGGCATAATCCCACAATTGCCCGCCGGATCGCTAGCACTGGTGCCACTGAAAGACGGCGCGCTGGAGTGCGCGGGTATGACGATGGCCTCGCTAACCGGTTTGGCAGAGGTCGCGACCACCGACCCCGAGCCCGAATTCGTTGACATCAACGCTCTGGGTGAAACCGTTGTCACATTGCAGGAAAACAACCACATCGCAGTGGTCGACAAGGATGGCAACGTGGTCAGCCATTTCTCGGCAGGCGCGGTTGATCTGGAAGGCATCGACGCCACCGACGAGCGTGGCGCGCTGATCTTTACTCAAAGCCAGCCCGGTCGTCTGCGCGAGCCCGACGCGGTTAAATGGATCGACGACAACCACTTCGCCACCGCCAATGAAGGCGACTATAAGGGAGGCTCGCGCGGTTGGACGATCTTCCACAAAGACGGCACGGTTGTTTACGAGAACGGCACCGATTTCGAGAAGGCCATCATTCAGATCGGCCACTACCCTGACAAGCGTTCAGACAGCAAAGGCGTTGAGCCGGAAAGTGTAACCGCGGCCACCTTTGGCGGCACGCCGATGATCTTTGTCGGGGCCGAGCGCGCCTCGGTTGTGGGTGTCTATGACGCCACCGATCCGGCCAACCCGGTGCTGAAACAGCTGCTGCCCTCGGGCGTAGGTCCGGAAGGTTATGTGGCAATCCCCGAACGCAACCTTCTGATCTCGGCCAACGAGAAAGACCTGATCGAAGATGGCGGCCCACGCGCGCATGTTTCGATCTTCGAATATCAGGACGCCCCGGCCAACTATCCGCATCTAACCTCGGAAGGTGCGGATGAACTGATCGGATGGGGGGCTCTGTCCGGCTTGGTCGCGGATGAGGACGGCATGATCTATGCGGTCAATGACAGCTTTTATGGCTTCCAGCCGTCGATCTTCAAGATCGACCCCAGCCAGAGCCCGGCACGGATCGTGGACGTGATCCGCATCCACCGTCAGGACGGCAATCCAGCGCAGAAGCTGGATCTGGAGGGCATCACGCTGGACGGCCAAGGTGGTTTCTACGTCGTCTCCGAAGGCCGCACCGACCGCGTCATCCCCCATGCGATCTATCACGTCTCGGCAGATGGTCTGATCAAGGACCGCAAGGGCGAGATCGGCCTGCCGCCGGAACTGATGGCAGTTGAGAAACGCTTTGGTTTCGAAGGCATCACCAAGGTGGGCAATACCCTGTGGATGGCAGTTCAGCGCGAATGGAAGGATGATCCGGAAAACCACGTGAAACTGGTGGCCTACAACCTTGGGACTAAGGAGTGGGGTGCCGTGCATTACCCCAAGGCAGACCCGCAAAAGGGCTGGGTCGGTCTGTCGGAAATCGTGGCCTTTGGTGATCATGTCTATGTCATCGAGCGCGACAACCAACATGACCACCGCGCCGTAACCAAAAAGGTCTACCGCATCCCGCTGTCAGAAATGACACCGTCTCCGCTGGGTAGCGCTCTGCCCGTGGTCAGCAAGCAAGAGGTCCGTGACCTGTTGCCCGACCTGACCTCAACGGGTGGTTATGTTCTGGACAAGATCGAAGGTCTGGCCATCCTGCCCTCGGGCGAGGCGTTTGTGATGACCGACAATGACGGCGTTGACGATGCCTCGGGCGAGACGATGTTCTGGTCGATCGGGTCAGTCACGGCTGGGAATTAATTTATTTGCAAGAAGTCAATGGGCCCCGCACGAAATTGTGCGGGGTCATTTTGGTTCTAGCGTCAGCTTTGAGCCTATATTGACCGATGCTGCGCCAGGCACGAACGATCGGTTTGAGAAATTGGAATGACAGAAACTTCAGGGGCTAATGGAACCAAGGCCAATCATGCACTAACACTCAATTAGGACCCCTCAATACGGAGACTGTTTCACCATGGTCACGCATATTTTCGTCGTAGAATCCAATTGCGTCGATCCTTCTCGGGAGGATGAGTACAATCAGTGGTATGACGACATCGACCTGCCGGATGTCCTCGCCATCAAAGGAATCCTGCGTGCCACCCGATACATCTGTGAAGCTGATTTGAATTCACGCTATGAACGTGCCGAAGTGTGTGAGGGCAAGGGAAAGTACTTAACAGTTTACGAAATTGAAACGACTGACATTGATTCAGTGCTTCGATCGTTGGACGCGGGCGTTTTGCAAATGGAGAAGCGCGGAAGGCTTACGGATTTGATCGAAGTCACTGCGCGACGACTTTATAAAACCGGAAAGATGCTTTCAAAATAAAGAAAACTCCATGATTGACGCTAACGTCAATGACCCACCCAGTACCAAAGTTGCGTCTAAGCACAAAAGGTACTGTAAGCGTTCTGTATCAAGTTTACCGACGACCAATAGCCGACACTCGTTCCGATATGCCAAATGGCAGAATTGTCCGCCTACCGAAGGTCCCGATGACGAAAAAACATCGCCCCGCGTCTGGAGGAACGCGGGGCGGGTGTTGCGGCAGTCAGGGAGGAGGCGACTGCCGCGGAACGTTAAGGCGCGTTAGTTGACAGCTTTGGCGTCAACGACGTCCTTCTCGATGGCCTTGGCCGAAGTGATCTCGATACGGCGTGGTTTCAGCGCCTCGGGTACTTCACGCTTCAGGTCGATGTTCAGCATGCCGTTTTCGTGGCTTGCGCCCGTGACGCGGACGTGGTCAGCCAGCGCAAAACGACGCTCGAACGCGCGGGTGGCGATGCCGCGGTGCAGATAGCTGCGATCCTTTTCCTCGGCGGCTTTCTTGCCAGCGACAATCAGCGAATTCTCTTTCACTTCGACGGACAGGTCATTTTCCGAAAAACCGGCAACAGCGACCGAAATGCGATAGGTGTCGGCGTCAGTTTTTTCGATATTGTATGGTGGGTAGCTCGGCTGAGCCACATCATTGGTCAGAACGCGATCCATCATATCGGCGATCTGATCAAAGCCAATGGTCGCGCGGTGCAGCGGTGCAAAGTCAAATGTACGCATGTGTCGTATCCTCATCCTTGAGCGATTTACGAAATTTTGCCCTCCGACTGGACGGGCAGTGGTTCATACCGGACCCCGTTGTGGCGATCCGATATTCATCACATGGGTAGCGATTTGACCGAGTTCAACCCCCGCCAGAGCTGATGAATTTTGCACCAGACGCGGACTTGCCTGACCCCACCTGCAGCCTGCGGATTGACGCTTTGGGTTGCGGCGCATCGCGTCGCATGATTGCCTTTAGCTCGGCGACAATTTCACCAAGCTCCATACCAAAGCCAACCTTTCGGCTGCCATTTGTACCAACCGCCGAAACCACCGACAGAATCTGCCATCGCGATCCCTTCTTCGTCAGAATGGCGGACCCGGACGAGCCAAACGTGATGTCACAATTGAACAGGATCAGGCCCTGACGACGATCAATGATCCGGCAGGAGCGTTCTCGTGTGATCGCCTCGGACCGGCCGCGCCCATACGAAGCGATACTGACCTCATCCCCCAGAACACGCCCACTGTACAGCGCAAAGGGATCTGCGACGGAATAGGGGATGGGCTTATCAAGTCGCAACAGCGCAACGTCAATCCGAACGCTTTCGCTCGAAAGCGGCGGTCTAGAGCCGTAGTTGGGGTGGATCGCAACCTGTGTGACCTGACGTTCTGCCAGGGCTTTCCCGTTGCTCAGCCCTGCACGAAAAGTGATGTCCTCGCCGGCAAACGCTGTTCCGGTACTTTGGTCCACGGCACAATGGGCAGCTGTCAGCACCATGTCTTGCGCGATCAGCGTACCGGTGCAAAAGGATCCGTCCCCCATGTCCAGACGCCCAACCGCCTCCCATCCGTAAAGATCGTCGCGATCCGTCAGCTTACGCTTGTTTGATTGAGCGTGGGACGTGGTTGCCAAAACACTCAGTCCGACAATGAGGCTGAAGAAAACTCTGATCATGGTCTGATAAACCTTGCGCCGATGTTCTTCCCTGCCCCCGGCCCAGGCGTTGACAGCCCAAACCCTCGCCCTGCAGAAAGCTCGTCGCGCAGCAGTTGCAGCGAGTGTTCAACCGCAGTGCCTATTGCTACGTTCTGGCCGTCCAGACTGGCCTTGGCCGCCACAACCGACACGATCTGAGGGCGCGCGCCTGCAAAGGAAAAGACCGGCGCACCTGATGAGCCAAAATCAACGTCACAGGACATGATCATGACACCCTGCTGCCGGTTCATGACTGAGCAGACCTGCTGCAGCGAAGGGACCTCGGACCGGTCATGCGCATAAGAGACCACGCCAACTTCGGCACCTCTGCGGGGCTGATTCCCTGACTCAAAAGGAATGACGGCGGTATTTCTGATCGGTTGCCACAGCTCGATCAAAGCCACGTCTGCGCTGACCCTGTCGGCCGTGGATTCTGCACCAAATTGATAGTCGGGATGGACCACAGCTTGCCGCGCAGTCCGATAGGCCAGGGCACGGCCTAAACGCCACCCGGCCAGAAACTCAATTTCCGACGGATTGATCCGTTGCCCGGACACCTTGTCAAACAGGCAATGCGCTGCTGTCAGCACCAGTGTTGGCGACACCAGCGTTCCGGTGCAAAACCCTCTGCCTGCTATGTCCAGCCGCCCCACGGCCATCCAATCGCGCCCGGAATCCGAGGTGTCCAGACTTTCCAGCCCGGTATCCTGCGCTGTGGCCGCCATCGGCATGACACAGAGCACAATAGCCTTGATCCAGTTGCGCACGCGGTTCTCCGGGACTCACTCTGACCTTTTTGTCCTACGGGTTACGTTGGGCGAAAATAGGGCAATCAGGGGTTATAGAAATTCCGGGCAAGTGATGCGCGTCGGCACCAAAGCGAATTACTTCAGGATCGGTACAGCGTCCTTGGGGTGTTGCAACGGCTGCGGCCTTGGTCCGCCGGTCGCCCAGTCCAACAATTCAACCGTATGCACGACCGGCATTTGAGTACCCGACCCGATCTGCATCATGCATCCGATGTTTCCGGCTGCGATCAGGTCCGGCTTTTTCGCCTCCAGCGTTTTGACCTTGCGCTTTTTCAATTGGCCCGAAATCTCGGGCTGCATCAGGTTGTAGGTGCCTGCGCTGCCACAGCACAGATGGCTATCTGCAGGCTCAACAACTTGGAACCCTGCCCGTTTCAGCAAGTCCTTGGGATAGGTCTTAATCTTTTGTCCGTGCTGCAACGAACAGGCCGCGTGATAAGCGACCGTAAGGTCTTGGTCGCGCCCTTCAGGAAGGTCCAGTTGCATGACCAACTCGCTGATATCCATGGCAATACCCGCGACACGCGCCGCGTCCTTGGCCAGAGAGTCATTGCGGAACATGTGCCCATAGTCTTTCACCGTCGTGCCACAACCAGACGTATTGATGACGATGGCGTCCAAGCCGTCACCATCCATTTCGCGCGCCCAGGCCTTGATATTGGCTGCGGCAGCCGCGTGGCTTTCACGACTTTTACCCATGTGGTGCGTCAAGGCTCCACAACATCCGGCGCCTTCGGCCACCACAACCTCGCACCCCAAACGCGTCAGTAACCGGATCGTAGCATCGTTAATGTCGGTATTTAGAGCCTTCTGTGCGCAGCCGGTCATCAGCGCGACACGCTTTCTTCGTTCTCCCTTGGGCGCAAAGCTCTGAGGGTCGTCGTTGCGACTGACCGGCGGGATGTGCTTTGGGGCCATGTCCAGCATCGCCCGCAACCGGGCGTCGGGCATCAGAAACCGAAACGGACGGCCCAACTTTGCTCCGATCAAGGCCCAGCGAAATCGCATCGGGTAGGGTAGGATTTGGGCAAGAATCGAACGCAGGATACGGTCCGTCAAAGGACGTTTGTAATTCGCCTCGATATATTCGCGCGCATGATCGACCAGGTGCATGTAATGCACGCCCGAAGGACAAGTGGTCATGCAAGCCAGACAGGACAGGCAGCGATCAATATGCTTGACCGTCTTTTCATCCGGTACACGTTCGTTTTCCAGCATGTCCTTGATCAGGTAAATACGCCCGCGCGGGCTGTCGAGTTCATCCCCCAACACCTGATAGGTTGGGCATGTCGCAGTGCAAAACCCACAATGGACACAGCTACGCAGAATCTCGTTCGAGCGCTGAATTGCCGGATCTTCCAGCTGTTTTTCCGTAAATGTTGTCTGCATCGCTCTACCCCATGAGTCCCGGATTGAACACAGATCGCGGGTCGAATCTTGCCCGTACCCCCTGTGTTAGAGCCGAAACAGCAGCATTTTCCGGCTGAAACCGACCCAGATTCTGAATGTCTTCCGGGGTCGCGCGCACCAGGGTCGAATGTCCCTCAACATCACTTAGTTCAGATCGCAGATCAGTGCCTTCCGGTGCTAAAGTCCAGATCAGACCCCCACCCCAATCCACGACCGTGTTCGGGTTGGCGTCACCGACCACACGGATCATGTCAGTCGGTTTGACAGAGGTTTTCCAGACATTGCCCGGTCTGTCGGCAAAAGGCTCAATATCACGCACTTCGCGCCAAATGGCGGTGTTTTCGGCCGCATCAGTGACAACCTGATCCGGCTTCGTTTCAACAAAAAGCTCTTGCAACTTGGAAACGCGATATTCGACCGATTGGTCAAACCCTTCAATCCGCAGCACCGTCCGGGACGGCTTGCCGCCGCCCTCGGGCAACCGAGCCGCACCGTTGACTTCGTATGGCGATCCCAACGCGTCACAAAACAACTTGGACGTCGCGACCCATCCGCGATCCTCCCAAACAAGCGTCGCAACGGCCTCTGGCTTGGGTAGCACTTTCAGCGAAACCTCGGTCAACACGCCCAAAGTGCCCCAGGACCCAGCCATCAACTTCACCAGATCATAACCGGTGACGTTCTTCATCACCCGTCCGCCATTCTTGACCACTTGACCGCGCCCATCGACAAAGCGAACGCCCAACAGAAAATCCCGGCACGCCCCGGCCTGTATCCGCCTCGGCCCAGATACGTTTGCCGCCACAACACCACCGATGGTCGGTTCGCCCGAAGTTCCAAGCAATCCACGATGGTCCATCGGCTCGAACGCCAGTTGTTGCCCCTCCGCGTCCAGCGCGGCTTCAATCTCGGCCAACGGCGTGCCTGACTTAGCCACAAGTGTTAGGGCTCCGGGTTCGTAAAGGGTGATACCGCTCAGCCCGGAAACGTTCAGTTCAGGCTCCGGCCCGGTCACACCACGCGTTCCGCCCCCGGCTATGCGCACTGGCTCGGTCAGCCCGGCCACCAGATCCGCCAATTCGTCTTCCGTTTCAGGTCTCATGTGCTTCATCTTTTCACAAAAACTCCGGGGAAACCGCGCCTGCGCAATTGGGGCAGAGCCCCTATTCCGCCGCAAGGCGCCTCGCCTCGGATGCGTCCAAGGGGAACACCTTCGCGGGATTCAACAACCACTGCGGATCGAACACATCTTTAATCGCCATCTGCGCCTCAAGATCCGCTGGCGCGTACTGGTGTGCCATTAGATCCCGCTTTTCGATGCCGACACCATGTTCTCCGGTCAGGCACCCGCCTACGTCGACACACAGCTTCAAAATATCAGCACCAAATGCTTCGCATTTCTCCAGATCGCCCGGTTTGTTGGCGTCAAACAGGATCAAGGGGTGCATGTTGCCGTCACCCGCGTGGAAGACATTGCCAACGGGCAGGCCGTATTCCTCGCTCAACTCTCCGATCCGGCGCAGAACCTCGGGCAAGGAGGATACCGGGATGGTGCCGTCCAGACACATGTAATCGTTCATTTGACCCATCGCGCCAAAAGCCGATTTGCGACCCAGCCAAATCTTCGCGCTTTCTTCGGCAGACTGGCTCTCACGCAATTCAACAGGATTGTGGCGCTTGGCGATTTCTATGATCTTCGCCAACTGATAGTCGATCTCAGCCTCCGAGCCTTCGACCTCGACAATCAGCAAGGCGGTGCAATCGGGATACCCGGCATGCGCAAAATTCTCGCAGGCTTGAATGCACAGGGTGTCCATGAACTCGATCGCAACCGGCAAGATGCCCGATTTGATAATGTCAGAGACACATTGGCCCGCGACCTCATTGTCGTCGAACCCCATCAGAACCGGTCGCGCCCCTTCGGGTTTACGCAGAATGCGCAGCGTGGCCTCGGTCACCACGCCCAGCTGCCCCTCTGAGCCACAAATAACACCCAGCAGGTCCAGGCCAGAGGCATCCAGATGCGCGCCGCCGATTTCCACAACACTGCCGTCCATCATCACCATGGTCACGCCCAGCAGGTTGTTCGTGGTCACACCGTATTTCAGGCAATGCGCGCCACCCGAATTCATCGCGATATTGCCCGCAATGGCACAGGCCAATTGCGAAGACGGATCAGGCGCATAAAAGAAATCCTCTTCCTCGACCGCGCCTGTCACGCTCAGATTGGTCCGTCCGGTCTGCACCTTTATGAAGCGGTTGTCATAATCGACCTCCAGCACCTCATTCATCCGCGCCACGCCCAGAATGACGCAATCCGCAGTCGGCAAGGCCCCACCCGCCAGCGACGTGCCGGAACCACGTGGCACCACAGGAACCCCTTCCTCATGGCAAATTCGCAGGACTTCGGACACGTCCTGCGTGGATGACGGAAGTACTGCCAGCATCGGCGGGCAGCGATAAGCGGTCAGCGCGTCACACTCATAGGCCCGCGTCTCAGCCGGATCGTGAATCACAGCATCCTCAGGCAATACCTGCAGCAATCGCGCCAGAACGGCTTGCTTTCGCGCCAGAACATCGGGATTTGGCCGGGGCATTTCCATCGCTGATCCTCCAATTTGGTAAAATAATATTACCAATTTCATGATCTGGCAAGTTCTTCCGTTCAGTTTTACTGTCACGCCCATGACCTGGATCGAACGTGCCGCTTTGTTTGCCCCTTTGGATTACGCCGCCCTCGGCTTGCTGCTGGGCGCATGGCTGTGGATAGGGTGGAAGATCGAACATCCGTCGCCACAGAGGCGATCTGTCTCGCAAATGATGGACAATTACCGCCGCGACTGGATGCGCGAGATGGTGACGCGCCAACCGCGCATGTTTGACGCGCAGGTTGTGGCCGCCATGCGGCAGGGCAGCACGTTCTTTGCATCCACCACGATGATTGCCATCGGCGGCGGGCTGGCCCTGCTGGGCAATACCGAGCGACTTGCCGGGGTGGCCAGCGACCTTGCCATTGGAAGCGCACCCGCTTTGGTGTGGGAAATCAAGATACTTGTCGTCGTACTTCTGCTGGCCAACGCATTCCTGAAATATGTCTGGGCGCATCGCTTGTTTGGCTATTGTGCTGTGTTGATGGCCTCGGTCCCGAACGATCCCGAAGACCCGCAGGCGTACCCGCGCGCCGCTCAGTCGGCCGAAATTTGCGTCACAGCCGCCCGCAGCTTTAACCGTGGCCTGCGCGCCACCTATTTTGCATTGGCCTCGCTGGCATGGTTCCTCGGGCCAATCGCTTTGATGCTGAGCACCATAATCACGTTCGGTGTTTTGTATCGACGCGAGTTTGCTTCGCAGTCCCGAACAATCCTGATATCCCAATCCCCTTACACAGAGACGTGATCCCGATGCGCCGCGATAACCCGTACATTCGCGCCATGCGATATGTGATTCTCAGCGCCTTCCTGGCCAGCCCTGCCTTTGCCGACCCCCCAACGATCGAGAAGGTCGCGGCCACCCGCGGCGGCGACACATGGCGCTTCGATGTCACGATCCGGCACCCGGACACCGGATGGGATGACTACGCCGATGGCTGGCGCGTTTTGGACATGAATGGCAATGAACTAGGGATGCGTGTCCTGCATCATCCGCATGTGGATGAGCAGCCGTTCACCCGCTCGCTGAGCGGTGTAGCGATACCCGAAGGCACAACCCAGGTCCAGATTCAGGCACGAGACAATGTCGGTGGCTGGGGTGAAGACACAACGGTGATCGACCTGTACTGAAGTTCAGAACACCCCAAGGGCCAAGCCTGCCGCCATCGCTGCACCGATCTCGCGGCATTTCTCAAGTTGTCCTTCGGGGATGGTCTTTTCGGCCAGAATCGCTTCGGACGTTTGTGAATGAGTGCAGAGGATCAGAGGCGGCTGCACTTCTTTCAACCGCCAGCCGGTTGCAATGCGCGCGGTTTGGCGCGCGGCGTTGGCACCATCTGATCCTGCACAAACCATTTGCGCATAAGGGCGACCTTCGATCTTACCCAGAACCGGATAGTAGCTGCGATCGAAAAACTCTTTCATCAGACCTGAAATTGCGGCCAGATTTTCCGGGGCACAGAAGATATAGCCATCCGCGCCCAACAAATCCTCAGGACCGGCCTGATCAGCGGTTTTCAGAACAATGTCTGCCTCGTCGTGACCCGCCGCAGCCGCCGCTTCGGCCATTTGCCGGGCGCCACCAGTGCGCGAATGGTAAACGATCAGAAGCTGCGCCATGTCAGACCCGGTGATAAGGGCCGCCCGACAGGATGGTTGCGGCCCGGTAAAGTTGCTCGGCCAGCATCACACGGACCAGCATATGGGGCCAGACCATTGACCCGAATGAGATGGAAAAATCGGCCTCGGCCCGCAGATTAGGGTCTATTCCGTCCGCTCCGCCAATAACCAGCGCCAAATCCTGCCGCCCGGCATCACGCCAGCCGCCCAGCTTCTTGGCAAAATCGGGTGAGGACATGACCCGTCCGCGCTCATCCAATGTACAGATCACCGCGCCTTTGGGCAGCGCTTTGCGCAGCAGCGCGGACTCGGCCCCCATGCCTGCATTTTTCTTGTCTTCGACCTCGATCACGCGGGCGGGACCAAGGCCCAAGCCGCGGCCGGTCCGGTCAAATCGGTTCAGGTAATCATCAAGCAGGGACTTTTCCGGTCCAGCGCGCAATCGCCCGACCGCAACTATGCTGATACGCATATCTCTCTCGCCTCCGGCCCCTCAATGCGGGCCAGGATGGCGCCTCAGTTCGCCGAGGCGCTGCCGCCCTGAGGCAGCCACATCTTTTCCAGCTGATAGAATTCACGCACTTCGGGGCGGAAGATATGGACGATCACGTCGCCCGTATCGATCAACACCCAGTCGCCGGCATCCTTACCTTCAACCTTCGAGGTGAAACCGAATTCCTGCTTGATGCGATCCGTCAACTTTTCCGCCATGGCCGAGACCTGACGGGTCGACCGACCCGAGGCAATCACCATGTGATCCGCAACAGAAGACTTACCTTGCAGGTTGATCTGCACGACGTCTTCGGCCTTGTCATCGGAAAGTGAGGAAAGGATACGCTCAAGCAGCTTGTCGCTGATTGACTGAGAGTGGGCCATTACACTGGCCCCATCATCGGCGGGCAAACCCGCCTGAGTATGTAGAGACAGGACATAGTCCTCCTTTGCTGCGCGCCGTGAAACCCCGGCGCCGGGGTACTAATAAGGTAACAAGGGGATTGCAACATTTCAATGAATGCAAACCAAAGGTCGCGTACGCGTGTTCACTCTTCAACGATCTGTTGCGCGGTTACGCCGTCTGGCAGCAACCGAACCTCGCGCTGCGGGAACGGGATCGAGATGCCTTCTTCCTTGAAAGCGTCCCAAAGCGCCAGATAGACATTGCCGCGAATATTGGTCAGCCCTTTGGTCGGATCGCTGATCCAAAAGCGCAACACATAGTCAACGCTGCTGTCGCCAAAGCCGGTGATGTGGCAAACCGGCTCATGCGACCCTCCGCTCAGAACCCGTGTCACCGCTTTCACCGCCCGGATCGACGTGGCACGAACCTTATGAGGGTCATCGTCATAGCTGGTGCCAAAATCCAGATCCAAACGCACGAACTTGTCGGAATGCGACCAGTTCACCACTTGATTGGTGATCAGATCCTCGTTCGGGATCAGGTATTCTCGCCCATCCCGAGTGACCACCGAGACGTATCGCGCACCCAATGCGTTGATCCAACCAAACGTGTCGCCCAGCGAAATAACGTCGCCGGGCTTGATCGAGCGGTCCATCAGAATGATGATCCCGGAAATCAGGTTTGACACCACTTTTTGCAGGCCAAACCCGATGCCCACACCGATCGCCCCCGACAGCAGCGCGATACCTGTCAGATCAAACCCTAGCGTGCGGATGGCGGTCAAAAAGACTGCGCCATAGAGCAGAACCTGAATGCCCTTGGCTAAAAGCACCTGCATTGACGGCGTGATGTCATCATTGCTCTGCAACCCCTGTTCAGCGGCTCGGGTGCCGATGCGCGCCAACGTCAGCAGAACGCCAATCAGCAGAATCGCCTTGAGAATGCCCAGCGCCGAAATGTGCAGATCGCCGATGGAAATCGCCACGCCGTCCAGAAAACCTGCCACGTCATCCGTCAGGTTCAATGCAACGAGCGTTGCATAGACCCACATGGCCCATTTGAAGATGCGCCGCAGTGTGCGGTTTCGTACAAGTCTGGCGATCAGCGCAATAGCCAGCCAAGCCGCTGCCAATGTTGCAAGCACACCAATAAAATAGCTGCGAGACGGCCAGGTGACGTGCTGCATAATCAAATACAGCGACCAGGATAAAATCACGAAATAAACCAGTGTCAGCCGCCGCATCAGCTGGACGAGCACGCGCAGGCGCCACTTTGGCCATCCGCTTCGCGCTCGTGCCCAAGCTTCCCATCTGGACTGCGTCAGAGCTTTTAGCAGGAAGGCCAGCGCCCACAGGAACAGGATGATAATCAACTGGTATTGCCGCCAGCCCGGTGTAACGACCAATTCGACCATTTTTCCAAACTGAACAGAAAAAGCCCCGACCATGTTGTTGTATAGGTCCGACAACGTGCTGGGGATCAGGTCTTGGTTCATGATCACAGCTTGGACAGCAACGCCGGGTGATGCAAGCCTGACACCGGATTGAACCTTGATTGACAGTCAAGCCCGATATATCTGGACCGCATGAGACTCAACTTGGCCCCTGCTCCGAAACTGCAAGACCGCACGCGCCTGCGTGAACGGTTCTTTGGGGCCGCCCGCACGGTTCTGGCCCGCCTATCTGCGGCCTGAGCCAACTCGCCAGCCATTTCTCATTACATACGGGAGAGGACCGATGTCCCCCAAAACACTCTATGACAAGATCTGGGATGCCCATGTCGCGCACGAAGCCGATGATGGCACCTGTTTGCTTTATATCGACCGCCATCTGGTGCACGAAGTGACCAGCCCGCAAGCCTTTGAAGGGCTGCGGATGGCCGGTCGCAAGGTGCGCGCGCCGGAAAAAACTATCGCTGTGCCGGATCACAACGTGCCCACTACACCGGACCGCGTGAACGGAATTGAAAACCCGGAATCGCGCATCCAGGTCGAAGCACTGGACAAGAACGCCAAGGATTTCGGTATTCACTACTACCCCGTGAACGATGTGCGTCAGGGCATTGTGCACATCGTTGGCCCTGAACAGGGTTGGACCCTGCCCGGCATGACCGTTGTTTGCGGCGACAGCCACACGGCGACTCACGGCGCGTTCGGTGCGTTGGCCCACGGCATCGGCACCTCTGAGGTCGAGCATGTTCTGGCCACGCAAACGCTGATCCAGAAGAAATCCAAGAACATGAAGGTGGAAATCACCGGCAAACTGCAGCCGGGAGTGACCGCCAAAGACATCACTTTGGCCGTGATCGGTGAAACCGGCACAGCCGGTGGCACGGGTTATGTGATAGAGTATTGCGGCGAAGCGATCCGTGATCTGTCGATGGAAGGTCGTATGACCGTCTGTAACATGGCCATCGAAGGCGGCGCGCGCGCTGGCCTGATCGCGCCGGATGAAACCACCTTTGAATACGTCAAAGGCCGCCCGCACGCCCCCAAGGGCGCGCAGTGGGAAGCCGCTTTGAACTGGTGGAAAACGCTTTACACAGACGAAAACGCGCATTTTGACAAGGTCATCACCCTGCGTGGCGAGGATATTGCTCCGGTTGTGACTTGGGGCACCAGCCCTGAAGATGTTCTGCCGATCACCGCATCTGTACCTCACCCTGAAGACTTCGAAGGAGGCAAGGTCGACGCGGCCCGCCGTTCGATCGAATACATGGGTCTGGAAGCCGGTCAGAAGCTCAGCGATGTGGAAATCGACACAGTGTTCATCGGGTCCTGCACCAATGGCCGCATCGAAGACCTGCGCGCCGCGGCCGAAATTCTGAAGGGCAAAAAGATCAAGGACGGAATGCGCGCCATGGTCGTGCCCGGTTCGGGTCTGGTTCGTGCGCAGGCCGAGGAAGAAGGTCTGGCGGACATCTTCAAAGAGGCCGGGTTCGAATGGCGTCTGGCCGGATGTTCGATGTGTCTGGCGATGAACCCGGATCAGTTGCAACCGGGCGAGCGCTGTGCCGCGACCTCGAACCGCAACTTCGAAGGTCGTCAGGGCCGTGGTGGTCGGACCCATTTGCTGAGCCCGGCAATGGCTGCCGCAGCGGCAATCACAGGACGGCTGACAGACGTCCGTGAATTGATGTAAGCTTCCCTCATATCTAGATATTTGAGGGATTGAAAACATGAGTGACTGGATCAAATGGCTTCTGCTGGGGCTTCTGTCCATAGCGTTCGGTATCTTTGTGCTGGGCGCGCCAGTTGTGGCGTCTGTGGCCGTCACGGTCGTGACCGGAGCGTTGCTTCTGATCTCGGGCGCGTTGCAGGTGGTCGGCGGTTTCACCGTTGAAGGCACCGGCAACAAGATCCTGTCGCTCATCATGGGTGCGGTCATGCTGTTTCTGGGCTGGTCCTTTCTGGGTCACCCATTGCAGGGTACGCTGACGCTGGCGACCGTGATGCTGATCCTGTTCATGGCAGGCGGCATCGCGCGGGTCATTCTGTCGTTCCAGATGAAAGGAACACAGTTTTTCTGGCCCACCATGATCTCGGGCATCTTGTCGATCATCCTTGCCGGTATCATCTGGAGCTATGTCGGGCAGGAGCCACAGGCATTGCTGAGTATACTGGGGATCTTCCTGGGCATCGAGATGCTGTTCAACGGGTTCGGATTGGTCTTCATGGCGTTCTTCGTCAAGAACGCACCCAAAGACGAAACAAAAGAAGCTTAAACGCGGGGCATGGGCGCGGCCCTCTCCCGCAGGAGTGTGAACATGGAAAAGTTTGACAAAGTCCACGGGGTGGCCGCCCCAATGCCGCTGATCAATATCGACACCGATATGATCATTCCGAAAGTGCACCTGAAAACTATCAAGCGGTCCGGCCTGGGCGTCGTTCTGTTTGACGAGATGCGCTATCACGATGACGGGCAGGAGAACGAGGAATTCGTCCTGAACAAACCCGCCTATCGCGAGGCCGAGATTCTGGTGGCTGGCGACAATTTCGGCTGCGGCTCATCGCGCGAGCACGCGCCCTGGGCGATCAAGGATTTCGGTATCAAGGTCGTGATCTCGACCAGCTTTGCTGACATCTTTTTCAACAACTGTTTCAAGAACGGTATCCTGCCCATCGTGGTCGAGGAAGAGCATCATGCAGTCCTGATGGAAGACGCGCACAAAGGCGAGAACGCCCGCATGACCGTTCATCTGGAAGATCAGCAGATCACCACCTCGGATGGTGTTGTCATCGAATTTGACATCGACCCACACCGCAAGCACTGCTTGCTGAATGGTTTGGACGATATCGGCCTGACAATGGAAAAAGACCACCACATCGACAAATTCGAAGATCACGCCGGTCAAGCCCGCCCTTGGGTCTGATTCTGGGGTCGAATCTGTGGATACTCAACCTAACGGGGTCGCCTAGGCGGCCCCCCTCTCATTCTTGGGGTTGATTTTCCAACAACCACAACATCTTGGTCTCAAATTGAGATACACGTCGAATTTGCGCCCAAAATGATGCAATCCCGCACCAGTTGCGCCATCATTTTGCCCGAAATCACGTGTTTTCTGCACCCTGTCTTGAGCGAAATGCCGCTTATCGTTCATCTTGGCGCTAACGAGGCATCCGTCGCAAAGACGAGATTGGACGGGCACAAGTTGGATACAAGTCGGCAAAGATCGGCTGGTCCGGTTTGAAAAAGGGTTCGGAATGTGATTGCACGCACAACAGGGGCGGCGATACGCGGAGTACTTGTGGCACTGATGGTGCTGACACCCGCGTTGTACCTGCCTGTATCATCGACGAACGGGACCGAAATACTGGTCTTCCTCGCGATCCTCGCGTTCATACTGACGTTCGCCGAGTATAACTCGGCCTTTCCCAGCTTTATAGAATTTCGCGATGCCCCACCGGTCAACCGCCTGCGTTTTGTTGGCCTTATGTCGATGGTCACGTTTCTGACGCTAATCTGCAAAAACGTTTATGCTCCAACAGAACTGACAACCTTTTCTTACGGCGTTGGTCTGGCCGTCGCCAACGTGGTGGACTTTCCCTATTCTCCGGTGCGCCTGATCGTGTTGATGCTGCCAGCGGATGCCAGCCAGTCGCTGATCGAACTGATTAGGGTTACAGCCAGCGTAGCCTACGTCGCGGCTTTGGTGACGATCGCCAGTTTTGCCTATGCCGTCAAAGTCCGGGGGTGGCCCACAGGAAACGGTGCCTTCAATGTATGGACCAATCTTCCTTTGTTTGACCCCACCAAGGGCGGAGATGTCGTTATTCGGTTGCAACGTGATGGCCGCCTGAACATCTGTATCGGTATTTTGCTACCGTTCCTCATACCGGCCGTCATAAAACTGATGAACAGTGTGATCGCTCCGATTTCGCTGAACAATCCACAGACACTGATCTGGATGATGAGCGCCTGGGCCTTCCTGCCCGCCAGCATGATCATGCGCGGTGTGGCCACCCTGCGTATCGCCGGGCTGATCGTGGAAAAACGGCGCGCCTATTCAACAAGCGAGACGACTCAGGCCGCATGATCCGCCTGCTTATCCTGCTTCTGCTGCCCATTGCGGCGCAGGCAGAAGTCGTGCGCATCGCCACCTACAACACCGAGCTGAGCCGAAAAGGCCCGGCGCTGTTGCTGCGGGACATAGACCGGGATGACGCCCAGGTTCTTGCAGCCATCGACGTGGTTTCAGCCGCCCGCCCCGACATTATCGCGCTTCAGGGTATCGACTGGGATCTGGAGGGAGCCGCAGTCAACGCTCTGTCTCAAAAGCTGCGCGCCGCTGGTCTGGACTATGGTTACTTTTATGCCGCTCAGCCCAATGCTGGCTTGGAAACACCGTTGGATCTGGATGGTGATGGACGCACACAAGGCCCCGGTGACGCGCAGGGCTGGGGCCGTTTCACCGGACAGGGCGGGCTGGCAATTCTGTCCCGCTATGAAATCGTCACCGAAGAGATTTTGAACTTTTCAGAGCTGCTCTGGCAAGATCTTCCGGGGGCAGCATTACCTTTCGTGGATGACCGCCCTTTTCCGTCTGAAGAAGCACACCAAATACAGCGCCTGTCCTCAACAGCGCATTGGGTGGTGCCCATTGAAACACCTTTGGGGCGGCTCAACCTGATGACCTTTCACGCAGCCCCACCGGTGTTCGATGGGCCCGAGGATCGCAACGGACTGCGCAATCGGGATGAGATTAGGTTTTGGTCTGTCCTGCTGAGCGGTGATCTGGGGCCGGTTCCAAATGGTCCCTTCGTCATTGCGGGTGATGCCAACCTCGATCCCGAGCGCGGGGAAGGTCACAAACGGGCCATTCGCACCCTTCTGACCGATCCTCGCCTTCAAGATCCGGTACCGACAGACCCATCAGGCTCGTCCGCAACAGTTGACTGGAAAGCGACGGGTGAAATGCGCGTTGATTACGTTTTACCCTCCCGCGATCTGCGAGTTTTGGAGTCAGGTGTTCTATGGCCCAAAGATGGTGAACCTTTGTGGGACAATGCGCATCGTGCAAGCAGGCACCGGCTGGTCTGGGTCGACGTGGCGCTGCCATAGCTCTTTGCCCCGAGAATACGTTTAAAAAAACCCCAATTTGAGTTTCATTGACGGAACCGCGTCTTTGAGTTTCACTGATCTGGAACCCTCATACCTGCCTGCGCGCAAGGTTTTGCGCCCACAGTTTCCCTCAGAGGTGATGGCGGTCGATTGAGTTCTGAAATCCATTTTGGAGGTATCTCGTGGCTAAGAATCCTGTACTGATCGACGACCATCCTGGACGCAACTCTCAGGCCTATGGAATTGCGCGCGAACTTGGCACGGACGAAGATCTGATCCACGCGCCTTCTGTTGGTGTTGTCGGCACAAAAGGCGATAGTCAGTGCTATCTTGGCGTGCAGCCCAAGGTCGAAGCAATACATGCAGCACTGCGAGACCAGATTGGCAAAGACGCAGGCAAAATCGCCATGCGTCTGGTTCAGCCTGAATACTCCATCGCAACATCTGACGGCATCCGCAATGGAACGCGAGAAATGCGGTATTCACTCATCGGGCGTGAAGTAACCAACGACGTGTTTTCTGAACACCTGTCAGCGTCGGGCTTGGGTGGTACGATTGCCGTGGTGGCGTGTGACAAGCCACCTGTCGGAACGCTGGCTGCGTTGCTCGAACACAACCAACCTGCGATTATGATGTCAGATGGGTCTATTCATCCCTCGAAAGACCCGGAAACCGGCGAAATGCTGGACATCATCGCCGCTTATCAAGTTGCTGGAAGCGAAGACGCCGCATACCGCAAACGAATTGCCTGCCTGGCCTGCCCCGGTATTGGATCGTGCGGCGGGATTTTCACCTACAATACGATGCAAACCTTTATCGGCGTTGTAGGCATGCAACCCTTGCATATGGTGGCACCACCTTCGGACGACCCGCGCCGCATGGAAGAGTTTCCGTCGCAGTTGGTTGGCTACCTTGCCAAGTTGATCGGAAACGGCACGCGCCCGCGCGACATCGTCGGGCGCGACTCACTGCGCAACGCGTTGACTGTTGCGATGGCGATCGGCGGCTCGACCAACGTGGTTCTGCACGCGCCCGAGATTGCCCGTGCCGCAGGTTACGCGAATTTCTGGAAAGACATCGTCACACCAGAAGAGTTCAATGAATGGTCTCAGAAAATTGTTCCGGTCCTGACAGACGCACGACCCTACGGCCGCTATTCGATGGTGGACATCGACAGGGTCGGTGGTGTGCAGGTGATCGTCAAGGAACTGATCGACGCTGGCATGGTCAATGGCGACGCGCCGACGTGCACTGGCGAAACTCTGGCGGAACAGGTCCAACGTCTGGGCGCTGCCGCGCCGGACGGTACGGTGATCTATCCTGTGTCAGCGCCCTTTAAAGAAACGGGCGGCCTGCGCCTTCTGGGCGGTAATCTGTCACCGGAATTCAGCGCCATTTTGAAGCTTGCAGGTGTCGAGCGCGGACTTGAGGACAACGTGTTCCGAGGTAAAGCGAGGGTGTTCGAGGGCGAAGCCCGCCTGCTTGAGATGCTCGACACCAACCCAATGGGATTTGAAGACAATGATATGATCATTGTTCGATACGAAGGGCCGTCAGGTGCACCAGGCATGCCCGAGATGTTGGACGCAACGGCACGGATCACGACCCTGTGCCGCGAACGGGGGGTCACAGTTGCTCTGATGACCGACGCGCGTTTTTCGGGCGGATCGGTCGGGCTGGTTATTGGGCATGTCGGACCTGAGGCTGCTTTGGGTGGCCCGATTGCTTTGGTTGAGGACGGAGATGAGATTATTGCCGATTTGAATGTGAACGAGCTGAACGCGCCGGTTTTGGACGACCCAAATGTTGTTGCTGAACGCAAGGCACGCTGGGAGGCCGAGGTGGCTGGAAACGGCGGCGTACATCCAAATTGCGGTACAGCGGATACCCGCCTTTTGCACCGGATGCGGTCATCCGCCGTGCCCGCTGTGCGCGGCGGCGGTATGCACCCGGACCGTGAGCTGTGGGTCAACACGCCTCGTGAGCCTCAGCTATCAGGGTTTTTGCCAACAAACCGGTGGAGGTCGTGAAACCTCGGGCGACGCGATAGTTGGTCCCGAAGGGGCGTGGCGCACCCGTTGAAGGATCAGATCCAATAAACAGAAAAATTGTTCGCGGCGGCATCCGTCGCTCCGCCGCAGCCAATTGGATTAGCAGCGCGAGGTCTGGCCTCTTATTGAACCGGGTAACCTTCACCGTCCAAAGTAAACGCAACGAAGGTCAGTTGTTGGCAGGTTTCAACAGACCGCCGCCGACGGACCGGATCGCAGGCGATGGGGCTACAAGTTGCGTTGGAATCGCAGAACATAGGGCAACATCCAAATCAGTCCGCGGCACCGCGCCTAGCAACTCGGTAAGGTATGTGCCGTCCAACTGATGGGGCACTTGCCAAAGATACCGCATCTCAAGCAAGTGCGCGGCCATACGCCAAAACGGTCGAGCCAATTTCAAGGGCCACCAGTGCATCGGCTTCACGGAAATGTCCTGCCCAGTGACCTTCGACAGAGCATGAGCAAATTGTGATCCGGTCAGGGTGTAACCTTCGAATGGGACATCGCAAAACCGGGGCAACTCATGGCGCTTTTCGGCCAGCAGCACTGCAACGCGGGCCAGATCTGGTAGATAAGCCCACGCATGCGGGATGTCCGGGTTGCCGGGATAGACCAACCGCCCCTTAGCAAGATCTTTGATCATGACCTGATCAAACCAGTTGCCCGAGGCACATGTGTCAATGAAATCCCCGGCACGCAGAATAATGGTACGCGCGGTCGAGCGGCGATAGGCTTCCTCCATCTCTATTCTGACACGACCCAAAGGGTTGCGCGCCTTGTGCGGTGTTCCACCGTACCAGGGACCCGGTGCTTCAGGTCCAAAGACATAGACGTTTCCCGGCACCAAAACCGTTGCCCCGGTCTCCTCCGCTACCTTAATCACCTGTTGGTGCAGGCCCGGTACAAGACCTGCCCAATCGGGGTAGGGTGGATTCCAGCCATTGACGATAACGTCCATTCCGCGCGCCTCTTGTTCCAGCGTGTCGCGCGTGCGGTCAAAGCTGTGCACGGTCCACCCGGCGTTGCGAAACGCCAGCGCAGCGTTGCGACCAAATCGGCCCGTGGCCCCCAGAATAAGTACGGATTGCGGCATGGTTCCCTCCTGTTGGGGCAGAGATTACCCTAAGGAAAGCAATAGGGAATTGCCCCAAATTGCAGATCATGTATTCATTTTTGAATGGACAAAGCCCTTACACATGCCGACTGGTCCCTGATCCAAAGCTTTCTTGCGGTGGCCGAAACCGGGTCTCTTTCTGCCGCAGCCCGACAGTTGGACCGCAGCCAGCCCACCTTGGGACGGCAGATTCAGACGCTGGAAGCCGAGCTGGAGGTTTCTCTTTTTGAACGACACGCAAGAGGGCTGAAGCTAAGCGATGTGGGCCATCAATTGCTGCCCATGGCCCAACAGATGCACACGGCCATGAACGCTTTTAGCATGACAGCAGCCGGTCAGTCGCAACAACTGGAAGGATCAGTGCGCATTACCGCGTCGGTCTTTGCATCGAACCACATCCTGCCGCCGATTTTGGCACATATCCGGCAACAGGAACCTGCGATTCAGTTGGAACTGGTTGCCACCGATGCCACCGAAAACCTGCTGTTCCGAGAAGCCGATATTGCCGTGCGCATGTACCGCCCCGAACAGATGGACATTCTGACCCGGCATTTGGGTGAGATCTCGTTATGTTTTTGCGCCGCTAAAAGCTATTTGGATCGCGCAGGTCGCCCGACCTCACCAGAAGAGGTGTTCCAGCATGATCTGGTGGGGTTTGACACGGATGACCGCATCATTGCTTCGATGCAGGAAAGGGGCTGGAACGTTGGGCGCGATGCCTTTGCCACACGATGCGACCACCAGACCGTGTATTGGGAACTGATCCGGGCAGGCTGCGGACTGGGATTCAGTCAGATTCAGGTGGCCGAGGCCGATCCGCTGGTCGAAATTCTGGATATTGGGGTCGAGATCAAGAAAATGCCGGTGTGGCTGGCCGCGCCGCAAGCCATGCGCCAGACCCCGCGCATTCGCAGGGTCTGGGACCTTTTGGCCGAAGGGCTCAAGGCCAGTCTTTGACGGTCAAAGCGGCCCTGTATAAGTCCCGCGCGCAGGGTAATTGTTGCCCAGCGTGAACTTCAGGCCACCCGCAATATCCGACATCGACGGGCGCCCAAATGGCGTGGTCTGCTGCCACGCGTAATAGAGCGTCTGATCGGGTGCGATATAGAAATGACCGGGCTCTGCGAAAAAATCGGGTTCTGCACTGCCTTCGCGCTTGGTTGAGATGTTCAGCCCCCAATCCTCGCGGGCGGCAGCCAGCGGCAGGCTGTGACCCACGCGCAGTCGTTTTGCCCCTGCTTTTTCGGCTGTTTCGGCGGCACGTTCGGCGGTATCGGTTGTGATCATGATGACCTCGACGCCCAGCGCCGCAAAATCGTCCAGCGCCGCCTCGACCTCGGTCATCTGCTTGATGCAGATTGGGCAATGAAGCCCGCGATATTGAATCACCAGAGTCCCGTTTTCGCCCTTGTCCGTCTCAAGATCGAAGCGGCCATGCGCCACGGTTTCGATTTTCAGCGCAGGAACCGGGTTTCCAGGTGTCAGCATGTGTTTTCCTCGTGTTTTGACGGGTTCGTCTCATTGACCCGATGCACCGCAGACGCTAGGGCCTGTGCAACAAAACGCAAGGAGACCCTTCATGTCCAACCCCTCGCTCCTCATCCTGCCCGGAGACGGAATTGGCCCGGAAGTTATGGCCGAAGTGCGCAGAATCATCGATTGGTTCGGCACCAATCGCGGTCTTCAATTTGACTTGAGCGAGGACCTTGTCGGCGGTGCCGCCTATGACGCCCACGGCAAGCCGCTGTCTGATGAGACGATGGCCAAAGCGCAAGAGGTGGACGCGGTTCTGCTGGGTGCTGTTGGCGGCCCGAAATACGACGATCTGGATTTCAGCCTCAAGCCCGAGCGCGGCCTGCTGCGCCTGCGCAAGGAGATGGACCTGTATTCGAACCTGCGCCCGGCCCAGTGCTTTGACGCGCTGGCCGATTTCTCGTCGCTGAAAAAAGACATCGTTGCCGGTCTGGATATCATGATCGTGCGCGAGCTGACCTCGGGCGTCTATTTCGGCGAACCGCGCGGCATCTTCGAAGAAGGCAATGAACGCGTCGGCATCAACACCCAGCGTTACACCGAATCCGAGATTGAACGCGCCGCACGCTCGGCCTTTGAACTGGCGATGCGCCGGAACAAAAAGCTGTGCTCGATGGAAAAAGCCAACGTCATGGAATCCGGCATCCTGTGGCGTGAAGTCGTGAATCGTGTCGCCGCCGACTACCCCGAGGTTGAGCTGAGCCATATGTATGCCGACAACGGCGCCATGCAGTTGGTGCGCGCGCCGAAGCAGTTCGACGTGATCCTGACCGACAACCTGTTCGGTGACATCCTGTCCGACTGTGCCGCGATGCTGACGGGCTCTCTGGGCATGTTGCCTTCAGCTTCGCTGGGCGCGCCTATGGCCAATGGCCGCCCCAAGGCGATGTACGAACCGGTCCACGGCTCGGCCCCTGATATCGCGGGTCAGGGCAAAGCAAACCCGATCGCCTGTATCCTCAGCTTTGCCATGGCGCTGCGCTATAGCTTCGATCAGGGCGAAGAGGCAGACCGCCTTGAAGCCGCGATCGAGAAAGTTCTGGCTGAAGGCGTCCGCACCGGCGACCTGCTGGCGGATGAAGGCGTCACACCGGTGTCCACCACCGAAATGGGTGATGCGATCCTGGCAGCTTTGGATGCCAGCGTCTAAACCACGCAAGAAACGAACGACAAAAGGCGGTACCCAGTGCACCGCCTTTTTTGTTAGTTGCCGCCGAATATATTTCTCAGCAGGTTATTGATGTCTTCCGCAAAACCGCCCTGCCTACGACGGGGCTGTGGCTGCGCAACTTGCACCGGCGGTTCAGGTGCCATCATCGGCAGGGGCGTAGGCGTCATCCCTTCGGTGACGCGCAGCATGGTCTCTTTCCAGATTTCAGCAGGCAGCCCGCCCCCGGTTACGCCAGACAGCGGCGTGTTGTCGTCATACCCCATCCAGACGCCGGTCACATAATCAGCCGTAAAGCCGATGAACCACGCATCCCGCGCGGCCTGAGTTGTCCCGGTTTTGCCTGCCACCTGCCAACCCGGCAGCTTGGCGCGTCCGCCGGTGCCTTCGGACACCACACGCTCCATCATCCAGGTCAGTTGCTTGGCGGCCGAGTCGTTGATCACCCGTTCACCAATACCTGTCGTCGTGACCATGACGGGCGTTTCATCCCCCAGCAGCTTCAGCTCGGTTAAGCCATAAGGCTCCACTGCCGATCCACCGTTCAGGATTCCTGCGTAAGCTCCGGTCATCTCGATCAGCGTGCTTTCCGACGCGCCCAGCGCCAAGGCCGGACCCTGCGCCAGATCGCTGGCAATACCAAAGCCGCTTGCGACAGTGCGGACGTTATCCAAACCCGAAATCTCCGCCACTTTCACAGCCGGAATGTTCAAAGAGTTCATCAACGCATCTGCCAACGTCACCTGCCCATAGAACTTGTTGGTGTAGTTTTTGGGGCACCATTGACCTGAACCGGGAATGTTCACGCAGTAGGGCTCATCCATCACCGTATCCAGCGGCGAATACCCAAGTTCCAGCGCGGTGGCGTAAACGAACGGCTTGAACGACGATCCGGTCTGACGCAACGCCTGCGTCGCCCGGTTAAACGCACCAGACACCCTTGTCTTGCGCCCACCAACCATGCCGCGCACTGCACCATCTGCCGACATCACGACAATCGCGGCCTGCGCCTTGGACCCTTCGCGCACCTTTTCCTGAAAGATGAACTTCAGAGCTTCTTCGGCAGAGGTTTGGATGCGCTGATCCAGAGTAGTACGGATCACCACATCCTCGGTGGTGTTGCGCGTAAAGAACTCGGGCCCACTTGCCATGACCCAATCCGCGAAATAGCCGCCTGCACGCGCAGCGGCAGCTTCTGAAAGCTCGGCCGGTCTGGTGCGTGCTTCGCTGGCTTGTGCCGCGGTCAAATAGCCCTGGTCCTCCATCAAACCAATCACAAGCCGTGCCCGGTCTTGAGAACGTTGCAGGTTATTCGTTGGCGCATACCGCGTGGGTGCCACCAGCAGACCGGCCAGCATCGCAGCCTCAGCTGGGGAAACTTCTGCGGCAGACTTTCCAAAGTATCGCTGGCTGGCCGCTTCAAACCCGCGCGCGCCTGCACCCAAGAAGGCCCGGTTCAGGTAGATCGTCAGAACCTCGTTCTTGGAGTATTTGACCTCCATCGCCATTGCATAAACGGCTTCCTTGGCCTTGCGCCAAAGCGAGCCCTGGCGGCAATCGGCCTCGTAAGCGGCTTCAGAGTCCCATTCAGACGGATCATACGGCTCTCCCAGACACAGCAGTTTGGCTGTCTGTTGGGTGATGGTTGACCCGCCATGGCCAGACAAAGGCCCGCGTCCTTCGCTCAGGTTGATGCGCACGGCACTTGCAACGCCGCGCGGGCTGACACCGAAATGACGGTAGAATCGCTTGTCCTCGGTCGCGATCACGGCGTTCTTCAGATGGGGCGACACCGTATCCGCCGTGATCACCCCGCCAAACTGATCCCCGCGCCAGGCAAAAACCTTGCCATCGCGATCCAACAAGGTCACTGACCCGCGCGCGCGCCCGTCCAGTAAGGCATCTACATTGGGGAGAGTTGTATACACGATGCCGACCGCCAATGCGATCAGGGCGGCGACAATTGCCCCCACGCGCCACGTCAAACCCCAGATCAACCTCCAGATCCAGCGGAAGAGTCGACGGAAAATACCGCCTCCGTTTCCGCCGGTGCGTTTGCGCTTTGTCTTGCGCGTGGTTTTGCGGGCGGTCGTCTTGCGTGCGGTCGATTTCTTGCCCGCCGGGCGCTTGGAGGCCGACGGTTTACGCCCTTTGGAGGGGTATCTTTTGTCCGCAACCAATCGCGGCTTTCGGCGCTTGGACTCAGTCATGCTCAAACTCTGCCCGTTATACTTTTGCGCCACCATACCCCGGAGACCCGTCTATGTAGAGGTCCGAATTTCCGTAATTTCCCCTCATCAATCTGCTCATTTTTTAGCCACTTCGTACTTTTTGTGCAAAAAATGTGCAACAATACGCCATTTTGGTATGCAATTACGACCCGTAACCGTTTCTTACGACGTTCTGTCACGCTCTTTTTCTGCAGGTGCAAACAAACCGGTCCCGCCGGACAATCAGAGGGGAAAGACGTGAAACTGATCATTGCGACAATCAAGCCGTTCAAGCTGGAGGAGGTGCGCGAGGCACTGACCCAAGCTGGCGTGCGCGGCATGATGGTGACCGAAATCAAGGGCTTCGGCTCGCAGTCCGGTCACACCGAAATCTACCGTGGGGCCGAATACGCCGTGAACTTTGTCCCCAAGATCAAGCTCGAGATCGTGGTACCGGCCACAATGGCCGACCAGATCGTCGAGACCATCACCAACACCGCCAAAACCGGCAAAATCGGTGACGGCAAGATTTTCGTCCTCGATGTCGAGCAGGCCCTGCGCGTGCGAACCGGGGAAACCAACGAGGAAGCGCTGTAAGCGCGGCCACTCCACACTCATTCGAGGAAGTAAAATGAACCTGATGAAATCTCTCATCCCTGCCGCTGCGCTTGTCGTGCTGCCGCAGATGGGTCTGGCGCAAGAGGCCGCCGCAACCGGCGAAACTGCGCAGCACACGCAATATATCCTGACTTCGCTGCTTTTCCTAGTCGGCGGGTTTCTGGTTTTCTGGATGGCTGCGGGCTTTGCCATGCTCGAAGCTGGCCTGGTGCGTTCAAAGAACGTTGCCATGCAGCTGGTTAAGAACATGGGCCTGTTTTCCTTTGCAGCCATCATGTACTGGCTGGTGGGCTTTAACCTGATGTATCCGGGCGATGGCTGGACCATCACCGGCCTTCTGGGTGCCTTTTCGCCAACATCGCTCGAACCGGTTGGTCTGGAAGGCGTCGAGACGGATCTGTCTTACGCATCCGTTGGCTCGGACTTCTTTTTCCAGCTGATGTTCTGCGCCACCACCGCCTCCATCGTATCCGGCACCATGGCTGAGCGGGTCAAACTTTGGCCCTTCTTCTTCTTCGTCATCGTCCTGACCGGTATCATTTATCCAATCGAAGCGTCCTGGCAGTGGGGCGGCGGCTGGTTGTCCGAGATGGGCTTTAGCGATTTCGCTGGCTCGACTCTGGTGCACGCCGCAGGTGGCTTCGCAGCTCTGGCCGGCGCCATCGTATTGGGGCCGCGGATCGGCAAGTACAACAAAGAAGGTAAGGTTGTTCCGATCCCCGGTTCGAACCTTGCGCTGGCCACACTGGGGACATTCATCCTGTGGCTGGGTTGGTTCGGTTTCAACGGCGGCTCGCAGCTGGCAATGGGCACCATCGGTGACATGGCCGACATCAGCCGCATCTTCGCCAACACCAACATGGCTGCTGCTGCCGGTGCCGTTGCCGCGCTGATCCTGACGCAGGTGATGTATGGCAAGGTCGACCTTACAATGGTGCTGAACGGTGCACTGGCAGGTCTGGTGTCAATCACCGCTGAACCGCTGGCCCCGTCGCTGTTCCAAGCTCTGATCATCGGTGCAATCGGTGGTGTTATCGTGGTCCTGACCGTCCCGATGCTGGACCGCATGAAGATCGACGACGTCGTTGGTGCGATCCCGGTTCACCTGATTGCAGGTTTCTGGGGCACCTTCATCGTGGCATGGACCAACAGCGATGCATCCTTTGTGACCCAGATCATCGGCTTCGCAGCAATCGGTGGCTTTGTCTTTGTGGTCAGCTTCATCCTCTTCTCCATCCTCAAGGCAACTGTAGGCCTGCGGGTTGGTGAGGAAGAAGAGATCAACGGCCTGGACATGGGTGAACTGGGTATGGAAGCCTATCCTGAGTTCTCCAAGGGCTAAGACCTGAGAATGGTGATTGAAGGCCGGGCGTTCGCGCCCGGCTTTTTTCATAGAACCGCAATCTGGTCTTCTAGCAGCTTTCCCCAAGTGAAAATTTCAAAGCTGCGGTATTGCGGCACATAAAACGGATCTTCTTCGATCAACGCGACGACGTCTGCTTTGCTGTCGACTTCAACAATCCAAAGCGCGCCGCAAAAGTCTTCATCTGTATCAGGCTTCAACCCGCCGCCGATCAACAACTCGGGATGGGCCTTGGCATATGCGACATGCGCATCGCGAAGGTCGCGCCGTGCGCGAACTTGAAGCATGTCCTCTGTGTCTTTGAAGATAACAGCCCAGCGCATTCCTAACCTCGTATTCAGTACCTCTATGAGGTTAGGGGCGGTTGTTTGTTGGCGATAGGGCCAGTCGGACCGAATGCCCTATTCCAGAAAAAAGCCGCGCTGGTTGGCGCGGCTTCTGTTATTTGATGGTGACCCGGTCAGACACCCACGTCGATAATCGCCTGTGCCAGAATCGGCACTGTGTTTGCATTCAGACCAGCGATGTTCAGGCGGCTGTCACCAACCATATAGATGCCGTGATCGGCGCGCAGTTTCTCGACCAGTTCCGGGGCCGCACCAAGGCGCGAGAACATGCCGCGGTGCTGGGCGATGAATCCGAACCGGTCAGACCCGCTGCGGCGCTGCAATTCGTCAGCCAGCTGCTGACGCAGGCCCAACATCGACAGACGGACCTCTTCCAGCTCTGCCGCCCAATCCGCGCGCAGGGCTTCGTCCATAAGAATGGTCGTCACGACGCGCGCGCCATGATCCGGCGGGAAGGAATAGTTCTGGCGGTTCAGAAACGCCAATGTTCCCTGATTTAAAGCGGTTTGTCCGGCGTCCGCGCTGATCGCCATCAACAAACCAGTACGTTCCCGGTAGACACCGAAATTCTTCGAGCAAGACGCGGCAATCAGGCATTCCTTGACCGATGAGGCAACCAGGCGTGCCGCCTGTGCGTCTTCTTCCAAACCGTCACCAAATCCCTGGTAGGCGATGTCGATCATCGCCACGAGGCCAAGCTCGTTGATCAGGTTCACGACCTCTTGCCATTGCACCATGTTCAGGTTGGCACCGGTCGGGTTGTGACAGCAGCCATGCAACAGAACTACGTCACCTGCTTTGGCGGTTTTCAGGTCGGCCATCATCCCGTCGAAATCAACGCCGCGGGTTTCGCCATCGAAATACCGGTACTGAACGGTCTCTATCCCCAGATAGTTCAGGATCGACAGGTGGTTCGGCCAGGTCGGGTTCGAAACAAACACACGCGCCGAAGGGTTCGCCATGCGGATCATCTCGAACGCCTGTCGGCAAGCTCCGGTGCCGCCGGGCGTTGCCACTGCGGCGATATTGGCGCGTTGAACCGATGTGCCCAGAACCAAGCCGATCATCGCGTCTGCAAAAGCCGGATCACCCGCCAGACCGGTGTAAGCTTTGGTTTCCTGCTCTTCCAGAATGCGTCGCTCGGCAGCTTTGACTGCACGCATCACCGGAGTCACGCCATCGGCGTTCTTGTAGACGCCCACACCCAAGTCGATCTTCTGATCGCGCGGGTCTTCGCGGTACATCTGCATCAAGGCCAGAATCTTGTCGGCAGGCTGCGGCTTGAGGTTCTCGAACATCAGTTCTCTCCGGTTGCGACGGGCAGGGTTGGGAAGGCACCCCATTCAGCCCAGGAGCCGTCATAAAGCGAGTGGTCTTTCTTGCCCATGCGTTCAAGCGCAAGGCTCAGAATCGCGGCAGTGACGCCCGACCCGCATGAGGTGATTGCAGGTTTGGACAGATCAACGCCAGCGGCCTGGAAAATGGCACGACAGTCCTCGGGCGATTTCATTGTGCCATCTGCATTGAGCAACTGGCCGAACGGGACGTTGCGGGACCCGGGGATATGGCCCGATCGCAATCCTTTGCGCGGCTCGGCTTCCGCGCCGGTAAACCGACCGGCAGAGCGGGCATCGATGATCTCATGATCGGCCAGCTTGGCTGCAGCGGAAACTTGCGTGACGTCCCGGACAAGCTGGTTTTGAACGCGCACAGTCATGTGACGATCACGGATGACCGGCGGCAGATCCTCGATCTCGCGACCTTCGGCTTGCCATTTGGGCAAACCGCCATCCAGAACCGCGATGTTTTCCTGGCCCATCAGACGGAACAACCACCAGACACGTGCCGCTGACATAAGCCCGGCGCCGTCATAGACGACAACCTGATGACCATCGCCCACGCCCATCGCCCGAAGGCGTGACATGAATTTCTCGACCGGAGGAGCCATATGCGGCAGTTCCGACCGGTGATCCGAGATTTCGTCAATATCGAAGAACCGCGCCCCGGGGATGTGGCCGGCATCATATTCGGCTTTGGCGTCGCGGTTCTGCGCGGGCAGATACCAAGACCCATCCAGAATCCGCAGATCCGGGTCTTTCATATGCGCGGCCAGCCATTCAGTCGAAACGAGGGTTTTTGGATCGTCCTGCATCAAAGCCTCCCCTAAGCGAGCTTGGATTTTCCCTATACCCCGCGTCTTTTAGGTTCAAGTGTGGATAGCGCTAGCGCCTGATACCCACTTGATTTATCGCGCCCCGCGCGGGCGAAAGTGCTGAATGATGCCGATGATACTGATCAAAATCCAGAACCCTTCGATCAGCATTGAAGCCAAGTTGAAATTCTCAAGCAAGGAATAGACGATCAGCACCGACCCCAGCAGGTTGACGACAGGAAAGGCCAGGTCGTCAGAGTTCATCATCCGCATTTGTGTCGCGAAATAGGCCGCAACCACAATAAGGGCTCCGAACGAGCCGATGGCGTCAACGATGGTGAGGCTGTCGAAAAATGCGGTCATGACTCTGCCTTGGTCGTCTGTGAATATTCGGTGTGTTGGGCGTAGTGATGCATGTTCAGAAACGCTGCCCCCTGCGGACCTGCGCGATAGCCATGCGGCAAATCAGCAGCAAATCGCACGCCCTGGCCTGCTTGCAAGGGTACCCAGTCCCCGTTGCGCAGAATGTCGAGAGAACCTTCAAGAACAAAGACTTCTTCTGTTACACCCGTTGCGTGCGCTGGTGACTCGTGACTTTGGTTCGGGGTCAGACTGACGTGAAACGTCTCGGCCCTCAGAACGGGATCGAAAGGGAAGACGATCTTGACTTCGATACTGCCGGGAAAGGTGACAGTCTGAAAGACTGAGGGGTCGCCATTGGCCGTGTCGATCAACGCACTCAGCGGCACCTGAAAGCCTTTGGCGATCTTCCACAGTGTTGCAATTGTCGGGCTGGATTCACCACGCTCGATCTGACCCAGCATGGCCTTGCTGACGCCCGTCAACTCAGCCGCTTTCGACAGGCTCAGACCCGAAGCCGACCGCACATCTCGCAACCTAAGCGTAATGTCATCAGCATCCATTTTAGCGCCCCGCGAATCCTCTTGTACGTTATAACGCACATGTGCTACGTGCGCTATAACGTACGACCCCAAAGACATGCAACCCGAGGAAATAGGGAAAACAGCATCATGCCATTGTACCGATCCAGAACCTCTACCCATGGCCGCAACATGGCCGGTGCCCGCGGATTGTGGCGCGCCACAGGCATGGGCGATGATGATTTCGGCAAGCCGATCATCGCCATCGTCAATTCGTTCACCCAGTTTGTGCCCGGCCACGTGCACCTGAAAGATCTGGGTCAGATGGTGGCGCGTGAAGTCGAGGCCGCAGGTGGCGTTGCAAAAGAGTTCAATACCATCGCGGTGGATGACGGCATTGCCATGGGCCATGACGGGATGCTCTATTCGCTTCCCTCGCGTGAAGTGATCGCGGATTCTGTGGAATACATGGTCAATGCGCATTGCGCTGACGCCATGGTCTGCATTTCGAACTGTGACAAGATCACGCCAGGCATGCTAATGGCTGCCATGCGCCTGAACATTCCTGCGATCTTTGTGTCAGGTGGGCCAATGGAGGCGGGCAAGATCGACATCGCCGATCTGGACGCGAAGAAAATCGACCTTGTGGACGCCATGGTCGCCGCAGCGGATGACAAATTCACCGACGAGCAGGTTCAGCACATCGAAGAAAACGCCTGCCCGACCTGCGGATCATGCTCGGGGATGTTCACGGCCAACTCGATGAACTGTCTGGCCGAAGCGCTGGGTCTGGCCTTGCCGGGCAACGGTTCGACACTGGCAACACATGCCGACCGCAAAGAGCTGTTCCTGGAAGCGGGTCGCCGTATCGTTGAGATCACCAAGCGACATTACGATCTGGACGAAAAAGGCTTCCTGCCGCGTGAGATCGCAACTTTTGACGCGTTTGAGAACGCCATGAGCCTCGACATCGCCATGGGTGGGTCGACCAATACCGTTCTGCACCTGCTGGCCATCGCACATGAGGGCGAGGTCGATTTCACCATGACCGACATGGATCGCCTCAGCCGTAGGGTGCCGTGCTTGTGCAAAGTCGCGCCCAACACTGAGAACGTGCATATGGAAGATGTTCACCGCGCTGGCGGAATCTTCTCGATCCTCGGCGAACTCAGCCGCGCGGGTTTGCTGCACGAAGATTGCAGCACGGTGCATTCGGCCACGATGGGCGAGGCGATTGCCAACTGGGACATCAAGATCGCCAACAACCCCAAGGCACAAGAGCTGTTCAAAGCTGCCCCCGGCGGTGTGCGCACCACGCAGGCATTCAGCCAGTCGAACCGGTACAAAGAACTGGATACTGACCGCGAAGGCGGCGTGATCCGGTCGAAGGAACACGCTTTCAGCCAGGATGGTGGCCTTGCGGTTCTGTTCGGAAACATCGCCCGCGACGGCTGTATCGTGAAAACGGCTGGCGTTGATGAAAACATCCTGAAGTTCACCGGCTCTGCCTATGTCTGCGAAAGCCAGGATCAGGCCGTCAGCGACATCCTGACCGGCAAGGTCAAGGAAGGCGACGTGGTCGTCATCCGCTACGAAGGACCGCGTGGCGGCCCGGGGATGCAAGAAATGCTCTATCCGACTTCGTATCTGAAATCCAAAGGTCTGGGCAAAGCCTGCGCCCTTCTCACTGATGGACGTTTCTCGGGCGGTACTTCAGGCCTTTCAATTGGCCACGTCTCACCCGAGGCGGCCGAAGGCGGTGAAATCGGGCTGGTCAAGAACGGCGATACAATTGAGATCGACATCCCCAACCGCTCGATCCATCTGGCCGTGTCTGACGAAGAACTGGCTGAGCGCCGCCAGGAGCAAGACGCCAAAGGCTGGGAACCTGCCGCGCCGCGCAAACGCAAGGTCTCTACTGCACTGAAAGCCTATGCCAAACTGACCACCAGCGCGGCAAGAGGGGCCGTGCGCCAGCTTTGAGTTAGAAACCGCTTAGAAGCGGCCCACCCATACGGTGGGCTGTTTTTTTGTTCTGCTGTGCGAGATGAACCGGACGTTTTAGAATTTCGGGGCTAGTCCTTGTCGAAACTTGCCTCATAGGCAGCGTAACGACCGGGGAACAACTCTTCGTAACGTGGATATGTTATTCCTAAGACATCAATTCTGAGCTCACTTTGATCACCTAAATCGTATTCAAATAATACGGCATCTAAGCACTGGACATCGACACCAAGCTCAGTACATACAGACAATCCGAGCCAACGATTTATTGCGGGGTCATCATCTGGTTGCGGTGCAACTTTTGCTCGGAAATCAAAGAACGCTTCTTCGGCAATGAAGGCGCCTTCTGCGCAGCCCATGGGTGGATCGCCGTCCTCTAAGGCCGACCTACCTACCAATTTACCTTTGTAAAGAAGATGAAACATCACAGTTGTGAATCCTTTGGGATCTGCGGCCACAATAACTTTGGATCGTTTGGTCGGTCTGGACCCGAAGCAGACACTCACCAGCAAATCATGTTCTAAGCAGATGCATCTTTGCTGCGAGCACCCATTGCTTCTCAATCACCCAGTTTAGCGTGAATTTCATCCAGATCGATTTCGCCGATCGGCATCTTGTTGGCCGGGTTTTCGAAATCGTATTTGAACAGCTCAAAATCCTGTTTGTAGATTTCATAGACCAGATGCATCGACAGATCGTCGAAGTAATCCTCGACCGGATGCGCGCGTTTGGGGCCGTGGCCTTCGGATTCGTTGAACCGCGGAATATCGGCCAATGCGACTGGGTGCTTCAATTCGACATGATCCAGAACACCCTGCATTCCGTCGTTGAAGGCCTCGGTCCAGAAAATCTGGTCGTAACGCCCGCCATTCACAATGAAGGTCGATACATGACCTGACATGGCTGACCAGTGAATGTCCGGGTCCATCGGACGCCGCCAGCGGATCGTATCACGGGCAAACAGCAGGAACCGGCGGAAGCTGGCAATCTGATCGAATTCGCCCTTTCCGTCATCGCCACCCACTTCGATCCCGTAGTTGTAGATCAGCGTCGGCACCAGATTGCCCCGGTATCGCTTGCCGTTTCGCTGGATGCCGCAGATCTTGTCAAAGAACGAGCTAAGTATGCGGGTGTAAGGGTTGCGAACACAGGTGAAAGAGTACGAGGCGTGGCTGCGCACATTATTGGTAATCAGGCCCTGACTCTGGTCAAAAGCCCATTTGTGCATTCCGTCCTTTGCATCGTGGATGTCGCCATCAAAAAACTGACCGTGATCCGAGTAATACATGATCTGGCCAATGGTCGAGCACGCACATTTGGGCACCACACGGTACACCATGCTTTCACTCTCGGTCATCCAGGTACCGGGAAACCCCATCTGCTGTGCCTCCTTCGCTGGTCAGAACTCGATCCGATACGCCAGCGTTTGGTCTTAAAGAACCAAAATTATTCTGTTTATTCAATCGCGCATCCTCAGTATCACGGTTGAAACCGGGCAGAAATGGAAATTACCTGATACCAATGGCAAAGATTGCCTACATATTGCTGTGCCATAAGGACCCCGAGGCGATCATCGCACAGGCCGAACAGCTAACTGCAGCGGGCGATTGCATGGCGATCCACTTCGATGCGCGTGCAAGCTCTGACGCCTATGACCGGATCCGAACCGCGCTGCGCGAAAATCCCAACGTAACCTTTGCCGCCAAGCGCATCAAATGCGGATGGGGAGAATGGTCGCTGGTGCACGCCACGCTGAACGCCGTGAAGGCCGCGGTCGAGGCATTTCCGCGCGCCACGCATTTCTACATGCTTTCTGGCGATTGCATGGCCATAAAAACTGCCGAATACACCCACCGTTTTCTGGACGATCGCGATAAGGATTTCATCGAAAGTCACGATTTCTTTGAAAGCAACTGGATCAAGACCGGCATGAAAGAAGACCGGCTGATCTATCGCCATCATTTCAACGAACGCACTCAGCCCAAACTGTTTTACACCGCCTATGAGATGCAGAAGCGGTTTGGTCTGACGCGGGAAATTCCCGAAGATCTGCAAATCATGATCGGCAGCCAGTGGTGGTGCTTGCGCCGCCGCACGGTTGAGATGATCCTGGACTTCTTGCGCCAGCGACGAGATGTGATCCGGTTTTTCTCAACCACATGGATCCCGGACGAGACCTTCTTTCAGACGCTGGTACGCCACCTGATTCCGAAGGGTGAGATCGAAAACCGCACACCGACTTTCCTTATGTTTTCTGACTATGGAATGCCGGTCACATTCTACAACGACCACTATGACATGCTTTTGGGGCAGGATTACCTGTTTGCTCGTAAGATCAGCCCCGAAGCGCACGAGCTTAAAGATCGCCTGGGGTCGCTTTATGCCAGCGAGGGCATTGATTTTCCGGTCTCGAATGAAGGGCCTAACCTTTACGCATTTCTGACCGGACGCGGGCGGATCGGTCGCCGCTTTGGGCAACGCTTCTGGGAATCCGGGCGGGCCTTGGGCCCTGAACGCGAGCTTTTCGTGATCGTGTGCAAGAAATGGCATGTTGCCAAACGGCTGGTCAGTCAGATCGCGTCTGAGACGGATATCCCCTGTGTTGAGTACCTGTTTAACGAAGAGGACACCTACCTGCCCGACTTGGGTGGGATAGAAGCGAGCCTTACCAAGCGGTCACGCCATAGGCGGGCGGTTGTACGCATGCTGTTTGACAGTTTCCGGTCGGATCAATTGGTTCTGTGCCTCGACCCAGCCAATTTGGATGTGCTTGAAGATTTCTGCGGGGATCAGGCCAAAACCCATGTACTTGAAGTCGAATGCGAGTATTCCGACGACTATCTTATCGGACATGCCCGCCGCGTCGGGCTTGCGGGTGAAAACAGCCCGAGAGAAAACGTAGCGCGCCTAGTGCCGACGCTGCGAAACGATCTGAGTTATGAATCGCAACAAATCCGAGCGGCGCGGCTTGAGAATTGTTTGCGTCTGCGGGAAACGGCCGACCGCAGTGAAAACGAAGCCGTCATCTCAAGGTTCCTTGGCGTGAATCAGGAAAAGGCCAGCGCCGTGATGCGCCTGGATTACCTCTTCCTCGATTAGGCAGAAACTCTGCGCGACAAACGAAAAAAGGCTCTGGCAGGGTACGCGCCGTGCACTGATTCAGACCGCAGCCGACCCAAGCATCAACGGCATTGAAATCAAACTCATAGTATTCGTGATTTTTGTCCAAAAATCGGATATTGTTCGGCCAATTGGGCCGATTTGTTCATACTTTTTAAATCAACAGATCAGCCTCGATCAGAGAAAAAGCTCCGACCCGGGTGGTCTTTGTTGCGCGAAGATAAGTTCCCACCCGAACAACAAACAAACATTCTGCTGGTCGAAATTCAAAATTTGAAACGCAGCTCCGGGGGGACATAGTTTTGACCACAGACCAAATTGCCAATGCCAGATCATACATCCCAAATGACACAGACTGGAGCCAGATTTACAAAGTGCTGCCCGGCGAGGCCGAAGTGGCCGAGCCTGCTGTTATCAACCCTCATTTCGAGTGTATCGAGGTAACCGGAAACACGGTCCTGCCCGCGAACGGCATGTATGTTGTGCTGCGTGGTGTCGTTCAATTGCGGCAAAACGGGCACCCTCTGGCCAGCGCAGATGTGGGTGATTATTTCTACGAAGAACATCTTCAGATCTCGGATATCCCTGTCAGCCTCGAAGCGCTTGCGCTGGACGGAACCCGGCTGGCATACCTGTCCAGCGAGAGCTGGCGGAATATACCCAAAGACATCAGAAAACGCTGTTTCGCTACAATGTTCGGCGACCTTGTCAGTGTACAGTTGGAGAATTTCCAGCAGCCGATCAATTGTTGCAGCGTGACGGCTGCCGCGCTCAGCATGTCGGCTCTGGGTTTCAGCTGCGAGGTAAATGACATTTTCCGCGAATGCGCGCTGCCGTCTTCCTTTGTGGTGAATGACGGCATCTCGTTGGGTGAACTGTTTGACGTCGCCTGCACCTATATTCATTCGCAAGGGCTTCGGGACCGGGTTCAGGTTCAGGCCTATTTCATGGACGAAGACACAACAAGCGTGCCGCTGCTGCTTGACGCAATCGACGAGTCCAATCGGTTGGGCGGAGAAAACGATATTCTGGTGGCGAATTTTCAGGTCGGCGTCGCCCATGGCAAAGAAAACATGCCGGGCGGACATTTTGCCGTCATTGCCAAGTGCAACCCAAGCACCGGGCTAATCCACATGATGGATGTACATCCAGAAAAATACGGCAAGCTTTGGGTCACTACGATCGAACGGCTGTGGAAGGCCATGTCGGACCGTGACGGAACCTCGATGCGGTCTCGTGGCATACTGCGGTTCTCGGCGCGTGCCGCGGTCAAAACCCATCTGAAAACGTTCAAACAGCGGTGCAACTATGTCGACAGTACGCTCTATTTGGCAAAAGACCCAAAGAAGCGCCGCAACCTGTTCCGTCGGGCCACACCCAATATGAACTCACTAGGTGTGTTGGCGGAAAGTTTGGCCATTCACGGCGACAACCGCGTGGACGAGGATGAGCTTTTGCGGGCCACCGAGGCGTCGTTCACGGAAGCTGTCAGCCGGGTCGCCACAGCCAAAGACATGCACGAGATGGCGGAAAAATACCTCAGCCAGTCTGAAAACGTGCATTTGGGCAGTACGTTCCAAAGCTTTGCAACCCGCAAGGACAGATCGATCCAAACCCCGCAGGATTGGTTCAAGGAACAGCTAAAAAGTCTGAATACCAACAAAGATCGTCACCTGATGATCAATATCGATTTCAATCGCGTCACCGGGATCGAAGCAATCCGCCCACCGGAAAACGTCTATCGGGAAACTGCCCTGCTGGAAGAGTTCTGGTGTCTTTGCATCGCATATGACGAGGACACCGATGTTGTCACCATTGTCGACATGAGCCCCGCGACCTCTCAGGTCTGGCAAGCGCCACGCGGCAATATTTTCCGCGGGTTGCGCGATCTGGAAGACCCCGCATTGGTGATGATCGAAGAAATCGACCCGCCCGAGGACCCGAGCGATGTTGTCAGTATCCTCAAGCACAACACGATGGTTCTGTTCTACGAGGATGAAGACCCCTGGTCCTATATGCTGCGCAGCATTCTGTCGAATATCGGCGCGACAACCGTCAAGCAGATCGACGTAGGCGGACGCGATCCCAATATGATCAGGATGCGGCGGCAATTGGTAACGCTTGGTGAACGACCGGACGTGCCGTATTTGTTTTTCCAGGGCGAATGCATCAGTAAAAGCGAAGAGCTGGAAGACATCGTGGACATGATCCGGGCCGGTGAGTTGCAGGCCAGGATGCGCCAGGAAGGGCTGCCCGTTTCCGAGTTGAACGAAACCCCAAGCCTGGAAAAGAACCCGTTCGGCTATCCCAAAGGGGTGATGAATCAGGTCAACGCGGGCAAGCGCAACGTATTGTTGTGTGCTTGCGGCTCGTCTGCAGCAGACAAAATCCCTGAACTTGTCGAGCGCATCGTCGATGCCGGGCACAATGTGAAACTGATCCCCTCAGTCTCAGCCGAAAAGTTCTTCCGCGATTTCGGGGCGGAGAGGATCGACGCCAAAATTACCCACAACGACTATTACCGCGACGATGATGAGTGGAATTTCCGCTATATGAAATTCGACATGCCAGTGCGGGCTTCGCATCTGGCGCTGTGCGACTGGGCCGATTGCGTCATCGTGGCTCCCATCACCTGCAACACGATGGGCAAGGTGGCCAACGGTATTGCTGACAACCTTCTGACCTCAGTCTTTGTGGCGTGGCAGTACCAGAAGAAACCGGTGATCCTTTGCCCCGCTTGCAATACGAATATGTGGAACAACATCACTACGCAGAACAATGTCGAAAAGCTGAAGACGCTGGGCGTTGATTTCATCGGGCCGCGCGAGGGTCGGCTGTCAAACGGGCGGATGGGTATCGGAATGATGGCAACTCCGGACCAGATCATGGAGGCTTTGGCCGACGCCTTCGAGGAGTTGGACGATCAAAAATACCGTGTTTGCAAATGGGCGCGCGAAGCCGCCGCCGCCGATGACATCAACGAATGGAAGCGGGTGTTCCGCGCCATCGACGAAGATATCGTCGGCATCAACATCGTGGACGAGGCCCATGGTGATTCATTGCTGCATTATGCAGCCGGTGGTGAAGGTGAGTTGAACGAAAGCGGTCACAATCTGGGCAAGCCGGATTACGAGGCCGCGCAGAATCTGATCGACCGCGAGATCGACGTCAACATCGTCAATGACCACGGGTTTACGGCCTTGCACGTGGCGGTGATGAACAAAGCGCCCAGGATGGTGGAAATCCTGCTGGGGGCAAAGGGCATGGATGCAACATCATGCATCGAGTTTGTCCAGGGCATGACAATCGAACCCGAAATCCAAGCCATGCTGGACGCCTGGGCACGCGATCATGACGTGAAGATCGCTGAACCAGAACAGGGGCGCGACGAGAGCTTTGTGGCCGTGCAAGAGCCAACTTATCTGTATTTCACCTACGGTTCGCTGAAACAGGGATTCCCGAACCACGCCGCGCACAGCAAAGTTCTGAACGATTTCGTTGGCCCCGCCCGAACTCGGCAACCCATGCCACTGATTGTCCCGAACGAGCCATTCTGTGACAATCCGAACTGCGGTTACCTGCACAGAATGGCCACGCTTGTGGATCAACAGGGTATGGGCAAACAGGTCAGTGGTGAGGTCTATCGAGTGACGGAATCCGGCTTGCACGAGCTGGATAAGCTGGAAGGTTACCACGGCCCAAACTCATCTAAAAACGTGTATATCCGCAAGAAGATCAATGTGGTTGTGAACGGCGTGATGAAGCCCGCATACGCCTATGTGATCGCAGACCCACAGAAATACCTGAAGAACTTGCGCGATGGTACTTCAGAGATGGTCAGCGATTACACGCTGGACATGGCGCAGGGCGAGCCAAAACCGGGGTTTGAACCTGTAGCTTAACCGTCTTGTGTGATGATCGGCGGCGATTCATGGCTTTCCTTCAGGCTAAGGTTATAAGCCGTGATCGCCACCATGCACAGCAGCACAAATGGCCAGAAACTTGCCTTGGGAATAAGGTTGTCCCGGTAGTGGATGATCCGCAGCGACGGCACCGCCTCGGAGGCGAATAGATAGGTGTTGACCGATACCGCCAGCAGCATGAAATACATCAGAAAAAAGAACGACTCCATGTAGATTACGGGCGAGCCGGCAAAGCCTTCGCGCAGCTGCACGTGCGCCAGCAGGATCACAAAGAACAGAACCGAACAGGTGCCGATCACGCTGGACGTGCTGAAATCATGCCTCTCGGCCAAGCCCTCGCGGCGGGTGACTGTCATGACCGCACCGAACAGCAACATCATCACAACGAGCAAAGGGACCATATGAACGATAAACGCATTGCCAAAATTGCGTTTGATGACGAAATTATAGTGCAACTCGGGCGCGTTGGTTTGATACGCATTCTGTCCGATGCCCAGCGTAGTATCCAAATTTGACAGCTTGTAGTCGAAATAAGTGTTTTCTCGTTCCCAGGTACCCATCACGATCTGATTGTCGATTCCAAAAATATCGTCCGGTCCGGTCGCTGGATATGCCTCGAAATCAGGAACCAAAGCGACGGCGTCGTCAAACGATGCCGGCCAGAACCGCACCCAGACCGTTTTGTGATCAAAGGGGTAGCTTGTGTAATCAAAGCTCTGGCGCAGGGTTTGTTCGAAATACCACCCAATCAGAACACCGTCAGGCTGCGGCAGTCGATACGCCTCGGCAATCAGGCCGCTTGCGGTGTCCACCGCCTCGGGCAGAAGAAATCCGACCTCGCCCTCGGTCGGGACGATCTGGTCATGCTCGCCCGTCTTGTAGTGCTGCCAGATATAGCCCGTGACCTGAACATCACTGGCCCCCAGAAAGTTGAATGACTTTATGAATATCCCTGTCCGCACGTAGTAGTCTGGAACAACATCCAGCTTACCCAGATATAAGTCTACGGCAGCTTGATCTGGCAACTGCGTCGGATCACCTTCGAAATGGTTCAGTTCGATCCATAGTTTCAGCAAAAGACCTGCCAACCCTAGGGTCAGCAGGCCAGAGATAAGCCAAACCTTCTTCTCGACGCTCATTCAGCCCCCTGCCTGTTCCGTCAGAAAATCAGCGCGCCCCAGCAGGGATTGAGTAATTCCCATCTCGGCAAACTCGGCTTGAAGGGTGGTAAAACTCTCATGTTCGCTTGGCACGATACCCTTTTGCCCGCATTCCGCCAGAAAGCGCGTCTGGCGGATGGACAAATCAACCAGTGGCAAAGGTTCCCCGGCCGTAAAGGCCGCCAGCCCATCCGCATAGTCATTTGCAGCTTGCCAATCACCTCGCGCCAACATGACTGCGCTGGCATCGGGGTAAAAGTGCAGATGGCTATGACCGACACATCCTTCCGCGATGATTTCAGTCCCCAAATTCAACAGGCGTATTTGCTCGTCCGGGTCAGTTTCGGCCATCGCCAGAGCCGACAAGGCCTTGGGCCCCACAAAATTCCGACCATGTTCCAATGCAATCTCAACCGCACGGCGGCCCGTTTCCAAAGCCTGATCCATTTGCCCGGCATAAACCTGGGTGCGGGCGAGATGTTCCAACGCCTGCGCCTCTAGCCGCTTAGCCCCCACACGCTCGGCGATCTCGGCCGAAACCCGGAATGCCTCAAGCGCCTGATCAAGATCGCCCAAAAAGGTATCGGCCACACCCAGGCAGGTCTGAGCCACACATTCGGGCACAAAAGCAAAATACTTCTGCGAAACTTCGATGGCTTCGTTTGCGTCTGCGCGCCCTTGTTCGACATCCCCCATGTAACTGCGCGCAACGCTCAGGTTGTGCAGATTGGCCGCCAGGTCCCGAACCAGACCCTTTTCGCGCGCCCGATCAACCGCCTGCGTGTAGAACCCAGTCGCTGTCCTCATTGTGGCCTTCATGAAGTTGGCATCACCAAACCCGCTGAGCGCCCCCACTTCAAGGCGCACGGAGTCCAGTTTGCGGGCCAAAGTAAGCGCTCGTTCATTGGCGCTCAACGCTTCCTTGTCTCGGCCCAAGGGGAAATACACGTTGCCGCGCACATAGTTGATCTGGGCCACGTCCCGTTCGGAGCCAGCACGCTCGGCCGCAGCTTCAGCCGTATCCAGCGCCTCAAGCGCGTCCTGATACAAGCTGGCCTGTCGCGCAGCCTGTGCAAGACCAATATGCGCCCGGCTGATTTGCTCATCTGTCTCTGCAAGTCGCGCTGCGTCTCGAAATTCCTGCAAGGCTTCGTTGGACAAACCCTGCAGCCGGTGCGTCTCACCCCGTGCACACAGCAGGTCAAACCGGACGCCTGCGGGCGACGGCAGTTCCAAAGCACGTTCGATCAACGGGCTGGCGTCGTCGAACCGGAACGCGTGGATCAGCTTGTCGGCAGCTTCAAGATAGGCTTGCGCCGCATTGTTGGCACCCGCCCGGTCCAGATGCTGCGCGTGCAGGGTTGCATCACGATCTTCGAACCATTTGGCCGCCTGGCGATGCAGGCGCGCGCGCTCGGATTTGACCAACGTAGCATATGATCCATCCCGGATCAGCGCGTGGGCAAACATCAGATCAGCCCCGGCCTCTCGGATCAGGGCCGAACGGATCAGATTGGTGGTGTCCAGATGCCCTTCCCCGAGAATGTAATTCAGAACCTCGGGTGAGAACCTCTGCCCCAGCACTGACGCCGCCTGAATGGCGGTGCGGCTGGCGCGGTCCAGCGCATCCAAACGCGACTGGACGATGCCTTGAATGCTTCCAGGCACGGTTTCCTGCTTGAGAATGTCAATGTTGCGCAGCAACTGTTCCAGAAAAAGCGGGTTGCCACCCGCACGTTTGACACAAGTTTCCAAAAGCTCGGGGTCGATGGCCGTAAACTCCTCGACCAATTGCCGTGCCTGATCTTCCCCCATCGGTGCCAATTCCAACTTGGAGACAAGCGCGCCATCCGTGGCTGTTTGCCAGTCTCGGTCGATCGGGTCTCCTTCGACCCGGCTGGTCATCATCAAGACGCAGGGGATTTGCCGCGTTGCTGCGGCGATATGTGCGCAGGCTGCAAGAATGTCGGGTGACGCCCAATGGATATCTTCGATCTGGATCAGCAAAGGCGCGTCCTGACTGCGGGCAAGCAGCAACTCATCAATGACCTGCCTGCGCCCACGCAACCGGGTCTTGTTATCCATTACGGCATAGACCTCAGCCAAACCGGGATCCTGCTCAAGTTCAAGCAGTGCGTTGAGATGCGCGGCGTTCGAAGGGCTGACCCAGCCTTTGGCGATCGCGTCTTTGGCCAGGGCCGTACCTGTTTCCGCGCCATCCGACGGATCAAGGCCCAAAACACTGCGGGCCACGGTCTGAATAGCCGAGTGCCCCTCGCGCGCTCCGAAATCCATAACCACGCCATTGTGGGTTGAATAGGACAGGCTCTTGGCCAACTCGGCCACCTGTTCGGACAAATGCGTCTTGCCGATCCCAGGCTCACCCAGCACCACATGAACCTCGCCTTCTCCGTGTCGCTTGCACCGGTCAAATGTCGCCGAAAACAACGACATCTCGCGGTCGCGCCCGATGAACTTATGTCGTCTTGTCCGAATGTTCCGGGCCAAACGGTCCAAGCGCCAGACTTCGACAGGGTCATTCAGGCCTTTTATCGCCTGCACACCAATAGACTCGCCCACGAAAAGCGGACCCAGAGCGCGTTGAATGTCATGTGAAACCAATGTTTCACCGCCCTTTGAAATATCGGTCAAGCGCGAGGCCAGATTCACCCCGTCTCCGGTGACGGTATATTCCGTATGCGCCAAGCTGCCTGTTGTACTGGCAATGACCTGACCCGAAGCGATACCGATATGACAAGACAATGGTGGCGTCAGTGTTGGCAATACCGCATGTATCTCGGCCGCTGCTCTGGCCGCCCGTTCTGTATCGTTGGTATGTGAGATAGGTGCACCGAAAACCGCCATGACAGCATCGCCGATATGCTTGTCTATGCGCCCGCCGAATTTCTCAACCACGCTGTCAACTTTGCCAAAGAACTGGTTGAGCAGCGCGTGCAGATCCTCGGCATCCAAACCACTGGACATTTCTGTAAACCCCGTGAGGTCAACAAACATCACAGTCACTTGGCGCCGTGCAGGTTCAATTGGATCGGAGGATTCAGATGCCTCGGACGTTTCCGTCACGTCGAGTTTTTCTATAGCACGCAGCAACCGCCGACGATCCCCGACCGCAGTTACCCCAATTTCTATAAGATCTTCAGCCGTCAAATCTGGCAGTATGGAAAAATCGATCTTGTTATCTAGGAAGGCCTGCGCGTAGTCAGATAATCCAATTGCGCTTAGCCACTTGCTCAGGTCCCGAGACATGTTGCCCCTCTGAAGTCCCCTTACTTCAACTTTATTCCTAACATGGGTTTCAGGGTTGAGTCTGCAAAAACCAAATTAATTTGCGTATATGTCTATATTTATCCAAGTTTGCTCCGTTGGATTTGTGTCTTCAAACATCGGCGGGACGCAATTTTGAACGCAATATTCTTGGCACGTCAGCAACCATCAAACCGTTTGCATGGATTCGACTTAAAGCCGCCTTTGGTACGCGTCGCGGGTCAGTGTTTAAGCCCTGCTAAATTGCCGGTTCAGATATCCAATATGCTTTCGCTTGAGGGGTTTTCCCATCCGTCCTTTGAACACACCTTGTAACCCTGTGCACGACCGTCCGCCAAAATGCTTCGAATTTTCGAGTTCTTTGTTAATAGTATATATGAATTTGTTTACCAGTGAGGGCTCGATGAATTCACTAACCAGAATAACACGAGGGATAAGTGTCGCCTTCAAGGACGGTCGAGTGAAAGGCTTACTTGCCTTCACAATCGGAATGATTTTGTGGGCTTCGGTCTTCTACCGCTTTGTCGAAGGATGGAGTTGGCTTGACTCCATCTACTTTTCTGTCGTGACGATTTCGACCGTAGGCTTTGGTGACTTTTCACCTGAAACTGCGGCGGGAAAGATATTCACGATGGTATACATCATTGTGGGCCTCGGCGTCTTCGTGACTGCGGCAACCACGGTCGCGGACACGATCTTGTCTCAAAGCGACGAGAAAAAAGAGAAATAGCCGTATCGTCCCCGGCTGAGCAAATCCTCGTGCTGACGAGGCGTCAACATGACGACACAGGCTCTGACCGGGATTCATACGTGTCTTCAAAATGATAGGTGACCCCCAAAGGTCAAAAAAATACACATATAGTGTTTTTTGAGTGTAGTATTCAAAAAAACGGATAGCGGAGGGATGGAATGGAAAAGACTCAGGACGCCAAGATTGTCGACCTCGCAATACGATTACTCTTTCTCGGATTATTCCTCTATAGCGCGCTGGTCATGGTTGCGCCGCTTGCCAGCGTGGTCATCTGGGCCACGATCCTGTGCGTCGCACTTTATCCTGTTTTCGATTGGTTGCAGTCCAAGCTGGGCGGGCGGAAGAAACTTGCCGCAACAATCCTGGTGTTGCTGGGTCTTGTACTAACCCTTGGTCCGGTGGCAACGGCGGTATCGGGCGCTGCAGAGCTTGGGTCCGAGTTTGCAGAACAGGCTGACAAAGGTGAGTTGAAAATTCCACCTGCGCCAGAGGGTATCAAAGAGCTACCTCTGGTTGGAGGCAAGATTGCCGACGTTTGGGGGATGTTCGAGCGGAATTTGGACGGAGCGTTGGCGAAATACGGCGCGCAGATCCTTGAGATCACAAAGTCCCTTTTCGGTAAGGTTCTGGGAATCGGAATTGGGCTGTTGGGACTTGCTCTGTCCGTTTTGATCATGGGGGCGTTGTTCAGCCCTGGACCAACTATGGTTCAAGGTTTGCAACGTTTTGCGAACCGTGTTTTCGCACCACGTGGCGGGGAATTCGTCACTCTGGCTGGAGCAACGATTCGAAACGTAACAAAAGGCGTGATCGGCGTGGCGGCCATTCAGGCGGTCGTCGTCTGGATATTGCTTGTGCTGTTCGGGATCAACTCGGCCGCGACGCTGGCATTTGTCTGCCTGATACTTTCGATCATCCAGATTGGCCCCGGCTTGGTTCTTCTGCCGGTGATCATATACGCATGGAGCTCGATGTCCGGCGGCACCGCCTTGATCTTCACGATACTGGCCGTTCCCGTCACAATAATGGATAGCTTCCTAAGACCCGTGTTCATCTCGAAAGGGCTCGAGACACCCATGCTGGTGATCCTCATCGGTGTTCTTGGGGGCATGATGGCTTATGGCTTGATCGGTATTTTCATGGGGCCGGTTCTGTTCGCTGTCTTTTACGAGCTGTTCAAAGTCTGGATTGATGCTTCGCCCGAAGCCGAGAGTGCTGCGGCAGGAGATGCAGAATGAGAAAGACGATATGGACCACGCTGGGCATCATCCTGATCTTCCTCGTCTGGTACCTCGTCGCCGACCGAAAGACGCCATTTACTGGAAACGCCAGAGTAAAGGCCGTCGCGACCCAGATCGTTCCTCAGGTCACCGGAACAGTCACCGAAGTCCTTGTAGAAAACGGTCAGGTCGTCTCGGCAGGGGAAATACTGGTTCGGATTGATCCCAGGCCGTATGAAATCGATCGCGACAAGGCAGAAGCTGATCTGGAAGCAGCCACGCAGGAAGTTGGTGCATCTTCGGCAGAGGTGAGTGCCGCGCAGGCCAAACTGGCGCGGGCGCAAAGTGATCTCGACACGATGCGCATTCAAACCGAACGTGTGTTTGCCCTTGAAAAGAAAGGGTTGATCGCCGTCTCAAAGGCTGACGACGCACGCGGGCAACTGGCCGAGTCTGAAGCAAACTTTGAGAATGCCAAAGCTGATCTGGAAAAAGCCAAGCAAAGGCTGGGCGATGACGGTATCGAAAACCCGAAAATTCAGCGCGCATTGGCCGCTTTGGCAGACGCAGAACTGAACCTTGAATGGACGGAACTGCGCGCACCGGCAACGGGTGTCATATCCAATCTGCTGATCGCCCCTGGTACATATGCACGATCCGGTCAGGACCTGCTGACGTTTTTGGATGCAACCGACGTCTGGATCGAGGCGTACTTTACCGAGAACAACATCGGCCGCGCTTCGGTGGGATCGCCGGTTGACGTCGTGTTGGACATGCACCCCGGCAAGATTGTTCCCGGCGTGATTGAGAGCTTCAGCGCAGCCGTCTCGCTCAGCGGTGGGGATGAACCGGGTCAGTTGGCCAGTCCACCAAGCACCAAGGGCTTTCTGCGTGAACCAGAACGGTTTCCCGTACGGATAGTTCTGCCGGGATATGAGGCTGGAGACGCTGAAGATGATCTTCGCTTCCAGCTCAACGGACAGGCCGATGTGATCATGTATCTCAGCGACAATTCCCTGCTGAACATGGTCGGCCGGACCTATATCCGTCTGGTTTCAATCCTGTCCTATGCGTATTGAGGACCGAAACTCGGTTATGCGACTGGCGCTGGGTGTGACTGGCGTCTTTGCCTTGGGCCTGTTTCTGGGTTGGCCACTTGCCGTGGTTGGGTCGGTTTTCACAGCCCTGTTCCTTCAGGCACCTGCAGCACTACCGTTGGCAGCCTTCGGAAAACTGTTCATTTTTTCGATTGGATTGATGTTCATTTCCTTCTTTCTGTCGTCTGTTCTTGCACCCTATCCCCTTGTGTTCCTTATACTTGTGGCCATCGGAATAATCCTGTCCTTCATGTGGTCGGTTTCCGGAGCTGGCGTTCTGCCCGGAGTCATCGCTCTTATGGGCGCATTGATGATTCCAAACCTTGTTCTACAATCCCAGGATTTGGCGTTGGTGCTTGTGTTCTGGATACCGTTGAACCTGCTATTTGCAGGGTTTGTTTCAACGTTGATGTTTGTTCTGATACCATCGACCCCGCATACGGCATCAGGCAGCAAAGCCGCAGCATCGACAGATTTTGACCCTCATCGACGAATTGTCAGAATGTCGCTTGTAACAGTGCCCTTTGCTTTGGCATTCTTCGTATCTGGTACTTCAGCTTTGCTGGTTTTGTTTTTTGTGGCCCTTCTCAGCCAACAACTCGCAGCAATGCCTGCAGCAGGAAAAACCGTGGCAAAGGCGATGCTCACGTCAAACCTGCTCGGAGCCGCAATATCAATCATTTGTTATGAGATTAACGTCATAGCTCCAGTCATTCTGACATCAATTCTGCTTTGCTTTTTCTTTTGCTTGGCACTTGGTGCTCTTGGAAAGTCCCAATTCCCTCTGGCCGCAGCAGCCGGGTCTGCAATTACAACAGCGTTGATTGTGTATGGTGGATCAATTGCACCATTCTCCGACGAGGCAGATGTCAAAAGCATTACGCGCGTTCTGCAGGTCGCCAGCGCTGCGTTCTTTGTAATCGCAGCCTATGTCGTAGTAGATGAGTTCTGGCCGGAAAAGAAACGTCAGACCGTTTGAGCAACCTAGCTTCGTGTTGGTCTCGGGAATATGACTAGTCATATTTGCGTCTGTTGTCCTGAGCTTCGGCGACTCGGTTCATGGCTTGAAGTGTTGGCCCAGTAGTATTTTGGGTTGTTTTTTGTGTTTCTGACGCTCTTTTCGTGATTATGATTTGCACCTCTGAGCTTCGTGTTATGAGGCTGACGGTGTTAAGACGTTAAGCAATTGATCCGGTGGATCGATTGTAGTCTGAACGGGCTGTTTGGATTTTGGTTGCGGGGAGAGGATTTGAACCTCTGACCTTCAGGTTATGAGCCTGACGAGC
>NZ_WQGD01000012.1:0-125834 GCF_013034475.1 Ruegeria sp. HKCCA6837 | reverse complement strand
AGAACTCTGGGCCGCTATCGCTGCGAACGAAATCAGGCTTTCCGTGGCGCAGGAATAGCCCGTAGAGAACCTCCAGCACATCTTCAGAACCCATGCGGATCCGAACTTCCACTGCAAGCGCCTGGCGGGTGTATTCATCCAGAACCGTGAGCATCTTATAGCTCCGCCCATTGCTCAGCTTGTTGTGAACAAAATCGACGCTCCAGACATGGTTGGGATGCGTCGATCGGAGCTGAATGATCGAGCTGTCCTTGTGGTAGACCTAGCCATCCAAACTACAATCTTTGTTCAGCTAGGAATGCATAGCGGCCAACTTAGGCCCAGACCCGGTTTCAGGAGCCTTCTCCCGAATTCAGAGGAGGAACTTACATTCTGCATTGCGTTTGAGAGGGCTGCGGGTGCAGTTTGACACCTAGAACTTAAGGCGAAAAAAGAGGGAATTTGTCATTTGCCCAACCAACTTCGCTCGTCGTCGTTTCGTTGACGGAAAAACTTCCACATGTCATGATTGAGCAGCCAAGGGTTCCTAGGAGCACCAAATTATGGCCCGATATCTAGTTCAAATCATAGCAGCATTTTTTACGTATTCATTGATCGTATTTCCTGCTGCGGCGTTTGAAACGCGAGGTTTGGTAATCGTACCCAGTGCAGAAGATATTGGGGGAGACTTCGGTAACGAAACGACTGTTGTGCCTCAGGATTTACCCCCTGAGCCTATTGATCCAGCGCCTCAACCCAAAATCTCAGAGCCTGAACTGGAGAAAAGGAAAAATGCACGAGCCAGTATCCACAGCCCAAAAATAACGGGAAATCGGGTGGCTCTCATTCTGGGATATTCAGACTACGACGAAGTAAGCAAGCTTGTTAATCCAGAGAACGACGCTCGAGTAATTTCAGACCTGTTTCGCAGAATGGGTTTTGACACTTGGACGGGGCTTAATTTATCGCAAATCGATACGTTGGAACTGGTGGCAAAGTTTGCAAAAGAAACCGTAAATGCCGAAATCGTGGTTTTCTTCTATGCTGGGCATGCTGTCCAGATTGGTGGAAAAAACTACATTCTTCCGACTGACATAAAGAATATACACGATGCTAATGCGCTGATTGATCAAGCGGTATCTTTAGACTCGGTTCTTAGGATTCTTGAGACAACATCTGGATCGCGCATTGTCTTTCTCGACGCCTGCCGAGACAATCCATTTGCTTCATCCAACTCACGTCAGGTATCCGCCAATGGTCGTAGAGGCGTAGAAGCTGGTGGGCTCGCCCGGATCGAGGCGCGAGCCGGTACAATGATTAACTATGCGACCGCGCCAGCGGAAGTCTCGTTTGATGGCGAGGGGGAGAACAGCCCATTCACCGAAGCCATTGTTGAGCACCTTGCAACTCCCGGTCTCCCATTGGAAGTCGCAATGGTTCGGGTCCGCGCAGAAGTAGCGAAAAAAACTGACTACCGACAAATCCCATGGACTCATTCATCATTGCTGCGTGAGATAGTCTTAGTGCCAGGCAAGTATGTGGCGGGAAATGCAGTGGCTTCGAGCGGGCCTTCTTTTACTGATATTTTGCTCGCTGAATTTCCAGAAGATGAATCACTGACGATCAATGGTAAAAACGCTCGATGGATGGGCGAAGACTCCGCTATGGGCGAAGACCTTTTAGAGTTTGTCAGGCAAGGCGTTAATCATGTCGAACATCGTGGTCGAAGACTACGAATATGGGTTGAAGGGAAGGCGGCTCGATTGTTTCCTGACGCCTATTCAGAAAGTCACGCAGTCCTGATCGCCATAGACGAATATCCATCATCCTCGGGCTTTCGTAACTTGGGCTTCATGGAACAGAACGCCGATAGGCTTGCCGACCAATTGCAGTTGATGGGGTTTCCAGAAGAGAGCATTACGAAACTATACGGCCCAAAAGCAACGAAATTGGCGATACTGGGGGCATTGAACAAGTTTTGGGGTACGGAGTCTGATGGGCAAGCAAACCGGGTAGTTGTCTACTTCGGTGGTCACGGAACTCATATCTCGAGGGGTAGTGATGGAACTACAGAAAGCGTCGTCACAGACGGTCTTCTGATCCCGTACGATTACGAGCCTCAACAGCCTTATCATTCTTCGGTGTTGCTCGAGGACCTTCGGGACAAGAATATCAAGCGCTCAAAAATGCATCACACGTTGCTGCTCATTGATGCGTGCTCATCAGGCTTAGTCCTGCCAAAACTGCTATCTGGCGACAACGACGATGAGGATGCCTTTCGTGAACCAGGCCGCTGGCAAACAATTCAAGCCAATCTCAAACAACCACATAAGGGAATCATTGTTGCCGGAACAGGTGAGGAAAGAGCGCTCTGGGTAAATGGAGGTGTCTTCACGCGTTCATTGATAGAAGGTCTCAAGGGTGGAGCAGACCTCAACCAAGACGGTCTGATCGAGTTTGAGGAACTACGATATGAGCTGTTCAGACGAGTACGAGGCCACTCTTTGGCTGAGGGTATTGAACAGACACCTTCTACGTTCTCCTCGGGCTCCGGACGCATTTTCTTTGAAAGACCTGCGCAGTGACCTACTGGTGGATGCTACTCTCGTTAACTCTTTGCCTTACCACGGCTTGGGTTCACTACTCACCAAAAGCCAAATTGCGGGTGCCTAACAGGGCGCTCAGGATAGTGTTTAAGATCATAATGGTTTTGCTTGCTATTTTGTTCTTTGCTATAGCGATTGTCAGTGCAGACAGGTTTCTCAGCGGGGACAGTTGGTTTGAGCGATCACCCGTCCGAGAGATGATCCTCTTTGCACTCATGGGGCTCGGTATGATTGCCAGAATGATCTCTTTGGCAATTGAAGAGCGTTCGGCAAAGCGCGCAAAACTAGAAGCTGGTGAAGCCACCCCAGACCTTCGCATCGACGGTTGGGATATTCTCTACCCCTTTCTTTCTTCCTCAATCTGTTTCGGTGCACTTACTGAAACCGTTAGCTCAATGGTGATGAGCTTGCCTGTATTGTTACTTGCATTCCAGAACGGTTTTTTCTGGCAAACAGTATTGGGTGGAGTTCGCGCGAGGCAATGAGGCAATAAGGTCCGATAGCCGTCGTCTCTGATATTCAGAATGGGCATTAACTGCGCGCCCAAACTCTTTTTTTGGTAAGACGCTCCTACTCGTTCTGTGGTGTCGCCTACGCGGGTGCCTGTGTGCACACACCTGCGCCTCCTCCCAACCAAATGATAGTAGTCAGCAGCGAAAATGGCGTTAAGACGCGCGGACCTTTTGAAGCAGTCACCGTAGTTGGCCGATTAAGCGTAGAGAGTAGGCTTGTCGAGGTTCCATTCATTGACGGGAGTTCGCAATTAGAGATTGCTTACTCGCTGTCGGCCGACCAAGTCTCGACATTCTAGACCTCCGCGACATCGCATTTGCTCCTGTGCGTCTAATCGGTATGCCAAAGGTCAACAAATTGCAGAGTTAGGTAGATCTTGCTCTGAGCTTTAGGTCCAAATGAATGTCTGCTTCGTCCCGCAAAGCAGACGTTCAAGCAAGTTGCAGCGAATGACCGGTTTGAGCCCACTTTGACCGATGCTGCGCGATGCCCCAATTGCAGCAATGCGCAGAAAGCTGACTTTGCAAACTTTGGCGGACGAGCCAATACGGACAATCAAACCTTTCTCGGATGTTGCGGTTGCGGCCTGCTTATCCGCAACAGGAGTCACCTAACTGAATTGGCGGACACGGGACAGTTGCGTAGGAACAAAAGACACAGCAATCGCCTTCCAATGGTTTCAAGACTGCCTTGCATGATTTGCATTCATAAAACCATTGGCACGAGTCAGTTGGCATTGTCTCGGTTTCAACGTGCCCACACCGAGGGCAGGTAAAAATGCTATCTAGCACCACAGTTTGTTTTGTCATTGTCTCACATCTGCATGATTAGATAATTGTTGATTTGCGCCTCATTGAACACGATGACCCATGCCAGCGCGGTGATCGCCGTGCTTCCGACAAGCCACCATTTCAGATTTGCCAACGTCCCGTTTCGATGCGCTACGAACCACGAAACCGCGACCAGCACTGTTGAGATGGCGAGAACATAGTAGCTTGCTGCCGCTATTTTTCCGAATACCGCCAACCAACTGCCACCCAAGCCGAGCAACATCATGGCCATTGGAAGAACACAGCATGTCGCGACCCCCAGAGCGGAAACCGATCCCAAGTAGCTGAGGCTCACATATTTCTTCATCTTTTGCTCCCGAGGTACTCGATTTGATTGTGTTGAGGCACCGGCATTCAGAGCGTATAACTCCTGTAGTAACTACAGGATCAAGTGGAGGCACTTCACATGATTGCGATAGGTGAGGCTTCCCGGCAAAGCGGGGTCGGCATAGAAACTATCCGCTACTACGAACGCGAAGGTATCGTACCAAGACCCGCACGAGCTCTGAACAATCGTCGCCTCTATTCAGCAAACGATGTGGGTAGACTTCGGTTTTTGAAGAAATGCCGCGACCTGGGGTTTCCTCCATCTGACGCAAAGGCGCTTTTGGAGCTGTCAGAAGGGAGTACCGAAGACTGCCGATCAGTGAAAGAACTGGCCGAGGCACACATTGCCAGCGTTCGAAGCAAGATTGATGAGCTCAGACGTTTGGAGCGCGCCTTGAGTGAGCTTACGGCCAATTGTGATAGCGGAAACGTTCAATGCCCGATGCTGCAAAGACTTAGAACGATGGATGATATCTGACTCTGGCCGCTGGGCGGAATCAAAGAGTCTGAGATTTAGCCAGATCGCGTCAGACCAAGGTCTGTGGTGCGGTAACAGATTGTAGTTCATAGTCGATTTCACGATGAGAGTGAAAGTAGCTGACCTGACGATTGGCAATTGGTCGTTGTCGCGAGTGTTTCTTGCGGCCAGCATCGTTGTGATGGGCATTGCTACTGCAATCGTCGGGGTCTGGGTGTCAAATCGAATCCAGAACGCAGTCGTGCAAAACTCCGCTAACTCTGCGGCTCTATATATGGAAAGCGTAGTATCCCCGCTCAGCCAGGAATTAGCACATGGCGACCGCCTTTCAGAGCAGGCGAGCCTGGCGCTGGACGAGGTTTTCATGACCCAGCCAATGCGTGACCGCATCGTTTCCTACAAATTCTGGAAGCAAGGCGGTGTGATTGCGCATGCCTCGGATACAGACATCATTGGAAACCGTTTCAATCCAACGGGTGACTTAAGGCGGGCGTGGAGCGGTGATATCTCCGGCTCTTTCGAAGAGCTTGATCATGCCGAAAGCGCCGCAGAGGCGGCATTGGGGATACCATTACTTGAAGTTTACAGCCCCATCCGCGAACTCTGGTCCGGCGAAATCATCGCAGTTGCTGAGTTCTACGAAAGAGCTGATCAGCTTGAGTTAGACTTAGCCCAGGCCAGGCGAACAAGTTGGTTGGTCGTCGGTTCCGCATTTCTGGCATGTACGATTGTTCTGTATTCCATCGTTGCAATTGGCGACAAAACAATTCGACAACAGGGGGCTCTTCTTACACAGCGCCTGACAGAAAGTGAGAGGATGGCTGAGCAGAATGCGCTGCTGCGGTCGCGTGTGGTCGAGGCATCAGAAAGATATGCCACGCAAACAGATCGGTTCCTCAAGAATCTTGGAGCTGAGCTACATGATGGCCCTGCGCAATACCTGTCGCTCGCCGCCCTTAGACTGGAGGCGGCGTTTTCCAAAGGGTCCGAAAGACCTAAAGAGGCAGAGGAAATTCAGCAATCCCTGCAAAAATCTCTTGCTGAAATTCGTGCAATATCGCGAGGGCTGTCCGCGCCAGATATCGACAGCCTGTCATTCGTCGATGTTGTGAAGAGAGCAGTCGAGGATCACGCCGAACACAGTCCGTTGCGACCGGATATTTCGTTCTTGGGTAGCCAGGCCCCAGAGTTGTCATTGTCCGACAAGCTGTGCATTTTTCGGTTCCTTCAGGAAACGCTTTCCAATGCCGCGAGGTATGCCCCAGATTCCAACTGTACTGTTACTTCTGAGGTGCAAACCGACCGCATAGTTATAAAGGTCAAAGACGACGGGCCTGGATTTAGAAAGTCAGAAGAATCCGCATTGCGTGACGATGGAGGCCAGGGGCTTATGGGCTTGCGAGATCGAGTCGAGAGCATTGGCGGCAAGTTCGAAGTCGTATCGAGACCGGGCGAAGGCACCACCATTGCTATGACACTCTTTCCCAGAAAGTTAGGCACATCATGACTACATCCGTCGTAATAGCTGATGATCACCCGATATTCAGGGATGGTTTGCGACGCACACTAGATGAAGCTGATGGTTTCGAAGTTTTGGCTGCCGGTTCCAATGCTGAAGAGGCAGTGTCGCTGGTCGGCACGCATCAGCCGGACATAGCTATTCTTGACCTCTCGATGCCCGGTGGCGGGATAAGCGCGACACGTAAAATTGCGGCAATGGAAAATCCACCCGTCATTGCAATCTTGACGGTCTCAGAGAACAGCAGCGATGTCGCGGACGCCTTGGAGGCGGGCGCTATTGGGTACATTGTGAAGGGAGTAACCGCGAGCGAACTAACCGCTTCCTTACGCAGCATCGCCGCAGGTGAAGGGTTCGTTTCTCCGGGCTTGGCCTCGCGGGTATTGCTGCAAATCAATGCTGACACCGGCATGTCTATTAACAGCAGCATTCTCGATGACCTTACGCATCGTGAGGAAGAAATACTTCGACGCGTGGCCAAAGGACTGAGCAATCGTGAAATCGCTGACGAGTTAGACCTTCAGGAAAAGACCGTGAAGCACTACATGACGGCAATCCTGTCCAAGCTTCATGCGCGAAATCGGGTAGAGGCTGCAATCATCGCCCATGATGTATGGAACAAAGCAGAATAACTCCGTTTTCTTTCAAGACGATGGCGGCCCTCACCAAGAGAAGCCGCCAACGAATCTTCGACTGGAGTTGCTGTTCAGTTAGCAACCGCCTGTAGCCTCCGGCGATCAGATGCCGTTGCGTTTCTCTCAACAACAGTACGGTTGTACGGGTCTTTCAACTCGTAGCGCCCGAACTCGATCTCTTCCTTCCAACCATTGGCGTAGTTAACTTCGATGTTGTTGCCTTGGATTTCCACTTTCGTGGGCCGACTTCCGGCAGTGCCGCCTTGCCCAGAAGAACGCACGCTGTCGATTGAGATACCATTCGCCAAAGACCGAAGCCTAGAGACGTCAGCGCCAGTCGCGGGGCGCTCCTCAACAGTTCGGTTCTGAGCATTCTTTCTCTCATACCGACCGTTTTCGATCTCTTCCTTGGTTCCGTCGGCGTAACGCACTTCAATGCCGTTAGCGCTTGTTTCGACCTTCGTTATCCCCGCCGAACCCGACGGTTTGCCCCCTGCTTGAGACCGATCCTTCTTTCCGCTACCTTCATTGGAACGTTTGGAGTCATCATCGTCATCATCATCGTCGTCGCGACCACTTTTTCCTGACCCCGAATTGTCATCACGGTCATCATCTCTGTCGTCGTCGCGATCATCATCTCTATCGTCATCACGATCATCATCCCGGTCATCGTCTCGGCCGCTGCTACCGGACCCTGAGTTGTCGTCTCGGTCATCATCTCTGTCGCCGCGACCATCCCCGTCGCTTCCCCTGCCGCTTTTGGCAAAGGCATATGACGGTTCAAAGTGTAGGCGACCATCGGCATCAAACGCTGGCACATAAGGCGTCGCCGCAATCAACGAAGCCAACGCCGCTGTACTAAGAAGTTGACCCAGCTTTCTTTGAATTTTCATTTTCGCCTCCAATTCTGATCATCACGCTTCGTGACATTGAAGACAGGTTACTTCTGGTTCGGCTTTCCCACATCGGGCTTAGGTCTGACGAATTTCAAGCCGAACGTCTTAGTCTGATCAGTCAATCCTAGAGAGTTTCGCTGAGCCATTTGATCAGTTCAGTGGGAACTAACCCCGTCACCCTTCAACTCGTCATCAGGTTCGAGGTGAATGACAAAGACCGAACCCGGATACAAACGATCCAATTCTTCCTCGATGTCATTGCATATATCGTGCGCTGCACTGACTGGCATGGTGCCGTCCACAACAAGGTGAAACTCCACGAAGATGACATTTGCGGATCTGCGCCCTTTGAGGTCGTGGTACTCTAAGGCGGCGCCGAGATTTGCTTCGATTGCGTTGGAAACAGTCTGCAAGTCATGGTCCGAAAGTGTCACATCCATCAGGCCATCGACGGACGACCGAATAACTTTCCAGCCCTCCCACAAGATGTTCAGCGCAACAAGAATTGCCAGGATCGGGTCGAGGATCAACCAGCCGGTGGCAAGCGCCAGTATCAGACCTGCGATGACACCAACTGAGGTCATGACATCTGTGAAAATGTGCCGGGCGCTTGCCTCCAATGCAGGCGAACCCTCGCGCCTGCCGGTTTTGAGCAATAGGTAGGCCCATGCGCCATTGACGCCCGTTGCAATGACATTGACGACGATTCCAAGAAGCGGCGCATCCTCAAGATGCGGGTTTGGGAGCGCCAGTACGGCTTCTCTGATGATCAAAAACGCCGCCAGCACAATCAGTACGCCCTCGGCGACGGCGGAAAGATACTCCGCTTTTTTGTGACCAAAGGGGTGGTTTTCGTCAGGGGGTATGTTGGCAATCCGAACCGCAAAATACGCCAGCAGTGCCGCAACAACATTTACGGTAGATTCCATCGCGTCCGACAATAGCGCCACCGAGCCTGTCAGCCACCAAGCCAACAGTTTTAGGGCCAGTACCGCAATGGATATCGGAATGGACCAAAGAGCGATTTTTTGTGTCATTTGGCCGCGACCCTCAGTCAATCATGAACAGAAACTCGGGGGATTGGTGAGCTCCGATGTTAAAAACGTAAAACAGGTGTTTGGTGAAAAGGGAATAGGCCTCACAGCTTCCAACTGGCGATCGGCAACAGCATCTGGTCCCCGCAGCATGGCACCAAACGACTGTTACTCGGATGGAAACCCCGTTGACGAAACAGGAACAGCTTTGAGATAGGCAGCAATCGCCAGACGATCCTCATCCGTGAGACGCGATGTGTTTTCGATGACGTCCACCATCTCACCACCTGCGCTGTCATAATCCGGCGTGAAACCGGATTTCAGGTACTCGGCGATGTCAGCCTCGGACCAATCAAGCTGGTCTGAGGTGAGGCCTGGGATTCGACCTTTCCCGTTTGGATTTGGTGCACCTGTCAGCCAAAGGTCTCGTTTCAGACCACCTAAGCCATTTCGCGGCGTGTGGCATTCGGCGCAGTGACCCAACGCCTCCACCAGATACCGGCCTTGCCTTTGTTGGTTGGTCAGATCACCTTCGACTACCCAGCCTGGCGACATGAACAAAAGCTTCCATCCCCCCAGTCCGCGTCGAATGTTGAAGGGAAAGTGAACCTCATGCGGAACGCTTGCAGTTGTGGCTGGTGGCAGATTGCTGAGGAATGCGTGAAGCGAAACGATGTCATCCGCTGACATGTTGGCGTAAGATGTGTAGGGAAACGCTGGAAAATAGTGCTGCCCTTCGGCTCCGGTCCCATGGATCAAGGCGTTGGCCAGATCCATGGCTGACCAGGACCCAATACCGACTTGTGGGTGACTGGAAATGTTGGGGGCGATGAACGTGCCAAACTCCGTCTCAAACCGGCGACCACCGGAGAGCCTAAGCTTTTCTTCACCAACCGCGTCCGGCGCTGAATGACAGGATGCGCATCCTGCGGCGTGGAAAACGATTTCACCTCTGGCGAGATCTGGGTTCAAACCGTCAAGTTGAGATCGATCCATTCTTTGTGGTCGGGTCAGCACCAAACCGGCCAACCCAACCAAAAGTGCAACGAAAGCAGTGAAAAGGAAAAACCGCTTCACAGCTTTCTACCATTTAGTCTTTCGGTGCTCTGTACGCTTTGTGACATGCCGAACAGCTTCCACCCAGATCGCCCATAGCCGCTTTCAGGGCATCAACATCTTGGCCAGCCGCAGCCTGCATCGCAACAGCGGCGTCTGCCATGGCCTGCCCTTTCGCACCAACGTCAGGGAAGTTTTCCCAGATCGCAGGTAGCGCTCGGGAGGACGGATCGGAAACATTGTCAGATCCCTTTGGCCACATTGCGGATTGGTCGATCTGCGTTAGTACAACAAGGTTGTTTGCAGCCCGTGTTGCGGCCTCGGCGTCATAATCCACCTCGCCTTTGGCCATGCCGCCAAGCGTACCAAGATTGAAGGCATAGAGCTGCATGATTGAGGTTCGAGCTTTCACAGCCGGGTTTTCACTTTCGTGGGCGATGGCTGTGCCAATTGCGGTCAATGACAAAAGACCCGCTGCGAAGATTGAGAACTGCTTCATCATGATGTGTCTCCCTGTTCAATGCTCCGAATGTTAGCTTGAACGAATTTTCTTGTAATTGTTTGTTATTGGTCGTCTCTTGTTAATTTATGAACAACGAAAACTGGGACGACATTCGATACGCGCTGGCGGTAAGCAAATACGGCTCACTTAATGCAGCCGCAACGGTCATGGGCGTCACGCACGCCACAGTCTTGCGCAGAGTGGCCGCTTTCGAAGAGCGCAATGGCTGCCGGATTTTTCAAAAAAACCCGTCAGGATATTCCGTTCTGCCCGAAGCTAGTGCGATCTTTTCTGCAATGGAAAGCGTCGAAGACGCAGTGCTGTCGGTGGAGCGAGCGGTTGTCGGGGCAAACCGGTCTCCTGTAGGTCACGTGCGAATTACGTCTACCGATAGTCTTTGTCAGATTGTTCTCCCTAGAATACTCAACGAAATCTCACGCCTTTACCCAGGTTTGAACCTGACTCTGCTAAGCCAGAACAGCCACCATGATCTTTCCCGACTGACAGCAGACATTGCTGTGCGCCCTTCGATAAAGCTCGGGGAAGGGCTGATTGGGGAGCGTGCAGGAACGCTGTCCTTCGGTGTCTTTGACGATGGTAGCCCCAATCGCAGGTGGATGAGGCTAGACGGGGCGTTGAGTCGTTCACTTCCTGCCAAATGGCTGGCGCAGAATGTAAGCGCCGACGAAATGACCAATGGAGCAGACAGTTTTCTGGTGCTACAGCAGATGGCGGCCTCGGGAGCTGGTAAAACCTTTCTGCCGTCATTTTTTGGCGACGTGGATACCCGCCTTAAACGGTCACAGGACGTGAATCCTAAGATCGAGGTTCCGCTGTGGGTCGCAACGTTAGAAGAAATCTCGCAAACTCCAAGGTTTGCTGTAGTTCAGAAGGCACTAGTCGAACGCATATCGGAAGCGCTAGCTAAGTGATTTTGTGCAACTGAGACTTTCGGGTTCTTAAATTTTTGACTTTCCAAATTTGCAAAGCCCAGTCGGAAACGTTGGCATTGGGCTGCTCCAATCAATTATGATTGCTGCGGAGTGCGTCTCTTGATGAAGCGATGGTCCTGTTCCACGATGTTATTCAGATACTTCCGCCTGACCATTTCGATTGGGATCGGACAACCAAAGCCTTTCAGCATCTTGATTGTGGCTTTGATGCCGGCCGTGCTAGCTCCGCTTTTGTCGATGACAATCTTCCTCGGAAGCCCGTTGATCTCCAGCATCCTGGCGAAGAACTTTGTCGCAGCCGGTTTGTTTCGTCGCGGGGAAAGCATGAAATCAAGCGTCTTGCCGTGCTTGTCGACGGCTCGATAGAGATAGACCCAGTTGCCTATTACCTTGATGTAAGTCTCGTCCATTCTCCAAGAACGGTCGCACAGTCCCTTTCGTCTGTGCGCAACATCGGCAATTGCACTAGCGTATTTCGTCACCCAACGGTTCAGCGTCGTGTGATCTACCGCAACGCCGCGCTCGGACATGATTTCTTCCAGATCCCGATATGACACGCCGTATCGAAGGTAGAAGAACACAGCAAAGAGGATCACATCCTTGGGATATTGAGCGCCTTTAAAGGAGATCATGAGCTGGCTTTCGGCTGAATTACACCGGCCGCTATTCACTCTCTGCGTTCTTGAGCGTCAATGGCAAAAAGTTTGCAACAGATCCTATTTAGGGTCAGGAGCATGGATGTGTCGCAAACTTTTAGAACGGCCCGTGCCAGCGACCTGCCGGACACGCCTATCCTGCGATCTCGACAAATTGCAGAAAGCCCGACGTGGTAGTGCTGGGAAATTGCTGCTTGCGGATCGTGTTGGCGACCTCAATGCCGTCCAGAGTAGCCGAGGCGGATCTGAACGGCTTGAACCCCGCACATGTGCCGCACGCGTCGTTTGATGAAACTGTGATCCTACTCGATCGTGTTGATTAGATATTTGGACCTGATCGCTTGTACTTTGGCAGAGCATCCGAACCGCTTCAGGATTCTGTTCACTTCTCGAATACCGGCTGCATTTGCACCACTCTTGTCTATAACGATTTTGTTTGGGATTCCGTTTGACGACAGTGCTTTGGCAAAGAACCTGGTGGCTTCTGGACGATTTCGCCGCTAAGACAGCGTGAAATCAAGAGTGTTTCCCACTTTGTCGACCGCTCGATAGAGATACATCCACTTCCCGCGCACACGAATATTGGTTTCGTCCATGCGCCATGATCTCTTCCAAGTCACGATAAGAAACCGTGTACCGCAGGTAGAAGTAAACGGCGCACAAAACCGCATCCTTTGGAAAATGACAGCCTTTCAAGGAAATCATGCTGAAACCTGTTGGAGAACAATACGCGGACACCAAAAATCGAAATCTATATGCTCGTTAATCCAGGCCCAAAGTTTGCGACACATCCTACAGCAATCACCCTCGCAGCAACAGTTATTAACTCGTTATGAGTCCTGAACCTAGCATCTTCAGCTACCGCCATTATTCCTCGACTCATTCTACAGCAATGATAACGTTCAATTAGGATCGCTATGCATGCGCAATTTTTAAAATCAATTTGCTAACGAGAGGGATCGCCATGTCGAATATTGCCGGTAAAGCCTATGCAATGAATGTGGTCACGCCCAGCAATCCAAGAATAACCTGGATCAACCGCTTGCTGTTCATGGCGGCACGCGGAGTTCCATCAAATTTGCTTGGACTGTTAGGGCTGTCACTTATTCACTTCGCCCGCTGGGTAATCATCAAACCCAAGGACTGGCCCGATCTCGGCCAAGGTAAAGAGCAGGTAAAAGACGACTATGTGCTTTTCTGCTCAAACTTCAACGGAACATGGGACCAGTATATCGATGCCTTTTCCGACGGTATCCCGTCAGGTCTTGACCTGTTCTGGTTTTCCTCGATCAAGTACCCCAAGTCGATCCCGATTACGCCGTTCAAGAACTACATCACCTACAACCAGATCGATACCGACTATTACTACAACGCCACGCCCGGCTCTGCCCAACGTGACATCAAGACCAGCCTGCTGATCTATGACCATCTGTGCGACCTTACTGAAAAACACGGCAAATCTTCTCCTGAAGAATTCGCCGATGCCTATCGCGACGCCGCTTATGTTATGCAAAAGGGCCTTGGCGATCCTGGCTTCGGACCCGTCGCGAGCCTCGATACCGAACGTGCGGACGTTAATCGTGAGAAATTCGTCAACAAGGCACAATCCGGCTTTGACACCCTACGCGCTTCAGCCAAAGCCGCTCCAAAGCCACAGGGAGATCGCTAATGCCCGACCTCGATTCCGGCCATATTTTCCTGACCACGCTTGCCCCGATCAAACCCGGTGCCCCAGAGGATGATCCTCAAACCTCTTTCGAGCAACGCGCTCGCATCGCGCTTGCCGAATTGCCCACAGGTCATCAGTCACCGGCCACCGAACATACCAAATTCAACAGCCCCTTTGCCCGTAACACCCGCAACCATCTGGCGCGTATGTTTGTGCTTAGCGATGTGGTCTATAACGGACGCAACACGCAAAATACGTTGGTCGCCCGCCTTAGGCGTAGCCCTCCCCCGATCATTCCCCAGCATGTGGATGAACTGAAAACGCCCTATTTGGTATTCTGCGCCGATGTGGACGCGGTTTTGAAAGATGGCGATCGGCTACCCACCACTCTGAGTGCCGAACAACAACGCGAAGTGCGCGCTTCATATGCAGGCGAGCTCTGGAGAACAATGGAAGAAGAGCTTCGTGCGGTGTACTCTAACTGCTACAGCTTCGAACACGTCAATTCGGCAGAGCAGTTCGGGGAATACCTCGACAAATGCCGTGTCGAAACTACGATGCCGTTCCATGATTACTACCTGGAGCTGCCAGAATTCCACAATCTGCCACTTACGCAACTGATCATCGGCGCGGTTGCCCCGCTGGCGATCGGTCTGTTCTCGCTAGTGCTCTGGCTCTTCGGTATCGCAACCGTGCCATTCTTGGGTCTTTCCAGCCTTGCCACTGGTCTCTTCGCGATTCTGCTTGGACTTGTTCTTGCAGTGATCTTCATTCGCTACGCCATCCAAAACGGTGAAAAACCCTTAGCCCCGGCCAAGTATGACGATCTACCTTCAGTTCTGAAGGCGCTCTATTTACAACAGAAATTCGCTGACTTCTTTGTCGAAAACCAGGCCAAGTCCGATACAGATCTGTACGCGGCTTTTGGCGACTTCATGTCAGAGCACGAACCTCTGAACACCAGAGTCAAAACGCAAAAACCAGGCGTCATTTCCTCGACCCACCCCGGCAATGTGAATTCTTAAAGACATGAGCACGACATGACACGCAATCTTAATCTCAATGACATTCAGGGGAACGTCATCCGCGCCTATGGCCGCCATTCCTTCCCCTTTGCCCGCTATGTGTTTTTTCATTTCCCCAACCCCGCGGCCGGGCGCGTATTCCTTGAAGAAGTTCGCCAAAAGGTCACAACCGCTGTCCGCTGGAATGAAAAAAACCTAAAGCCGACCTGCACCACAAATATCGCCCTTACCTTTCCCGGAATGCTTGCCCTGCAATTGCCCGTGCGCACACTGCAGGCAATGCCAGCCGAATTCATCGAGGGCATGCGCCAGCGGGCGTTTATTCTTGGTGACCGCGACCAGACCAAGGTCGAAGATGCCAAAGACCAAAGTTGGTTAAAGCACTGGGACCCGATCTGGCAGAAAAGCCGCGCCCCTGGCACTTTGGGTTTTGGCGATGACGACGTACATGTGCTGGTCACTCTGAATGTGCAGAGCAAAAGCAAAACCGACCTTGCAACCCCACATCCTGAACTGGAAGAGCGCACAGATTGGCTGCTCAAGGCCGCCAAAAAATGCGGCGTAACTCATCTGACCGGTGTCGGTGCCGAGGGCGACCAGCCTTATCAGGATGCCTCGGCCGTCTTTGAAGAGATCGGTGGCGCGATCCTTCCCACCCCCAAGGAACATTTTGGTTTCACCGACGGTATTGGCAATCCGGTCTTCGAAGGCCAACTGCGCGCCGAGGACGAAAAATCTGCCGTCATCGGGCGCGGTAAGTTGATGGGAAATGGCTGGGAACCACTGGCCACCGGAGAGTTTATCCTTGGCCATCCAGACGAAAGCCAGGAACTTGCCCCCACCGCCACACCTCCTGAATTCATGCGAAATGGCACGTTCTTCGCCTTTCGAAAATTGCACGAAAATGTCGGTTCTTTCGATGCCGTCGTCGCCGAGGAAGCCGAACAATATGCCAAGGTGATGAACGTTCCCATCGAAGAAGCCAAGGAAACCCTACGCGCCAAAATGTGCGGGCGGTGGTCCGATGGCGTACCGCTCTCGAAGGTGCCCACCTATGACGAATGGGTCGCCTTTGGCGAAAAGATGGGCTTCCGGGGTGAGGGTGTCGACCCGATCGAAGGTTACAAAAAAAACCTCGCCTATATTGCGTCTCCAGAGGCACGGGATTTCCGCTACGGCGATGACATGACGGGCTTCAAATGCCCAGGCGGTGCCCATATGCGCCGCATGAACACCCGCGACTATCTCGACCCGCTGAACAAGGGCGGCATTGACGAAACCACGGGCAAACCTTTCGAAAACCCCGAAGCCACCAGCGCTCTCAACAAACGCCGCCGCATTCTGCGGCGCGGCCTGCCTTATGGGCCACATAATTTTGAGCATAAGGACGACGATACCGAACAAGGCGTGATCATGATCATCATGGGGGCCAGCCTGTTCCGGCAGTTCGAGTTCATACAGCAACAGTGGATTCAATACGGGCTCGATTTCCATCAGGGCAACAACACTTGTCCACTTCTTGGAAATCACGACCACCACACACGCCACACGATTCCGTCCGACCCGAGTTCCAACAAACCGCCCTATGTTATGAGTAAGCTCAAAACCTTTGTGGAATGCCGCGGAGGTGACTATTTCTTTGTGCCTTCCATGACCGCGCTGCGAATGATGGCCATGGGCATTGTTGATCCCACCTGATCGGAGCATCAGTGCATGATTACCGCCATTGCCAACATCTTCGTCAGCATCCTTCAACGCCTCGTTTTGTGGGGCGAGGGGCTTCTATCCTTCGCCAGCCTACTGCCGGGCTGCCTTGGATCGCTTATGTCCGGCGGAATCGGCGTTTACCTGCAAAAGCCAGCGTCCCAGCGCCGCGTCTTTGCCGTATTGCGCGCCTTCTGGCCTAATCTCACGTTCAACCGCGTGCTGATGAAATGCTACGAAAACACCGGCACTGCTATTGTCACCCGCCGCGCCGATTGTCTTGATGTGCTGAACCGCAACGAAGATTTTGAAGTCGTTTACGGTTCGCGCATGCGCAAACTGACCGATGGCGAAAACTTCTTTCTCGGGATGCAGCCGGGCTGGGATTATACCCGCGACACGTCCGCCATGCGCCTTGCCGCGCGGATGAGCGATGTGGCTGAGATCGTGCAACCCCGCGCCGCAGATCTTGCCAACCGTATCATCGCACAATGCAAGGGCAAGATCGACATTGTCCCATCCCTCACGCTCGAAGTGCCTTGGGACATGACTGAAACCTATTTTGGCTGCGGTGCAAAGCCCGCGCAAATGCAGGAATGGACATCCAACCTGTTCTGGTACCTGTTCCAGGACCTTGGAGCCGACGCTGCGGGTGAAGCTCGTGCGCTGGCACAGGCAGATCTCCTGCGTGCCTACCTTGATGCACATATCGCGGAACGCAAGGCCAACCCTACCGAAACTCCGGACATCCTTAATCGTTGCCTTGCGCTGCAATCCTCGGATACGCCGGGGATGAGCGATCTGGGCATCCGCAACAACCTACTCGGCCTTTTGATCGGTGCCATTCCCACCATCTCAAAGGCCAGCTGTCTCGCACTCGATGAGCTACTTAACCGACCCGAAGTGCTCGTCTCAGCCCGACGCGCCGCACGCGCTGACGACGACGCGCTTCTTGCCCAACACATTTGGGAGGCACTACGCTTCAATCCGTTCAACCCAGTGATCTACCGCCGAGCCTTGCACGATACCGAGATCGCACCGTCTACCCTGCGTCGCGCCAAAATCCGCAAAGGCCAGATCGTTTTCGCCGCGAACGCATCAGCCTGTTTTGACCGCCTTGACATACCAGCCCCCAACGAGTTCCGCACTGACCGCCCATGGAAGGATTACATCATCTGGGGTTACGGCATGCACCGCTGCTTTGGTGATACCATCAATCAGGCGGTCATCCCTGCCATCTTGAAACCGCTTCTGATCCAAAAAAACCTGCGCCGTGCGCCCGGCGCTGCCGGACAGATCCAACCAGGTATCGCCGGGTTCCCCGGCCATTTCCATCTAGAATTCGATACCTGAAGGGGGCAACAACATCGAAACCACTACTCGGCTGTTCTCCGGGGTTGACCTTGAGAGTTGGGTTGCCAACGCAGGGTTTTGATTTTCCAGTTTCCGAATTTAGAAAAGGTGGCATGGAAATCCAATTGCTCAGAACCTTTCAGGCGTGGTGATGGGTGTTCTGATCCACACCCCATATTGCGGCCCAACTTTAGAAGGGTGAGAGTGGAGGAACTGATGTCGCGTCAATCATGACTGTTTTCTCTTCTCTATGCTCGGCGGCAAAGCCGGCCACTTTCCGCGCGCGAAGATGCCTTTCTCGCTTCACATGCCAGAGCTTTGCTGAACGAACTGTCGGCGAGCCCGGAACCCAGCCCCGAGTGACCCACCTGCCATCTACCGCCGAACATGATGCGGTTCTCGAATTGCTGAAGGCCGAAATTCATGACGGCATCAAAATGTGGACCCCACTTCAGACAGAGAGGAAGAAATTGCGGCCAAGCCAGACTCACTGTCACTCTTCCGGTGTGGTCTTCTACTCATAGATTCCGGTGTATCGGCAGACACTCATCACCTGGCATTCCACCGACGGCCTTGGCGATCGCTCAGGTGGAACGTTGGGTCAACAACGGGACTTCAAAATACCTATGGCTTCATCAAAAGTTTTGATGTTTTCCTCCGCCCGGGCGGTGAGATGCGCGCCCTCGAGCAATGCCAGAGCGGCGCGGGCCTCGGATGCCGGGTTGGTCACGCCCGAGATCGTTTTGTCCGTCTGGCCAAGTTCAAAGATCGACTGAATCCGCTGGACCATCATGGCCCTGAAAGCTCTGATCTTTTCGATAACCTCTTCAGACAGGCTTTCGCGACTACTGATCAGCGAGACACACAGGCAAAGTGTTTTTCCGTCGTTGAGTGCATCCCGGTAAAGCTGGACAAGAGCCTGAAGGCGTTCAGATCCAGTTTCATACTTATCCTCAATCTTCTGGCATTCGCCTTCAAGTACAGTGTGATAGCGGTCCATCAACGCTGCGGACAGATTGGCCTTAGTAGGAAAGTGATAGTGAATCGAAGCTTTGCGAATACCAACTGCTTCTGCCAGGTCAGCATAGCTGAACCCGTCAAACCCTCGCGCGCGTGCTGCATGTTCAGCAAAATCCAGTAACGCAGTTTTGGTATCCGACATACTTTCAAACCTTTTCTTCAGCGATCAGGGCACACGCGTTTTCCGCTGCTTCCAGGGCACCCTCGATATAGCCTCCGAAATGCGACGCCACCTCGGTCCCGGCGAATATCAGGCGATTTTCCCAAATCTGCGTCAAAGCCTGTGGCAATCCATATGACGGATGTGCGTATAGCGGTTGTTGATCCTCTTCGGTAGAGGTGAAGGGATCATAGGCCCAGTCCTTGATCAGCAGTGTTTCCGGTTTTGCGGCGTTGGGTCCGAACAGGTTGGTCAATTGGTCTTGCACGGCTTGTCGCAAGCGGCCCTGATCCCGGCGGGCGTGAGGTGGTATTCCGATAAAACCAAACAGGGCATACGGGCCGCTTTCGTCAGGCGAAGCATCGTGTATCTCGACCATTGGCCCACGGCGGCTCATGGTGTCGCCGGACAAGCCGGCTTCGCGCCAGAATGGTCGGTCATAGATGGCAATAGCCTTTGCCTGGCCTGCCATCCACGTGGGAACGTCCTTCATCGCGGTAAGCGTTTCCCGCGGTAGAGAAGGGGAATAGGTGATCTGGCTGGCCACACGGGGCGGCAGGGCCAATACCACCTTTTTGGCCTGGAATTCCTGCCCCGACTCTGTGTTTGCCGTTATTCCCTTGTGGGTCTGCGCCAGCGACACAACGGGTGAGGACAAAACCACGCGGGCCTTGGGCAGTTGGGCTGCCAACGCGTCGGTCAGTGCACTCAACCCGCCCTTGAGACGATATGATCCTTCCATAGACGCAAAGCCTCGACCGCGCTCGACGCGTCCTTTTTCATCTTCAAAGCTGAGCGCGCCCATTGAGTATTGTTCGAACCGCGCCAACCCCAACTGGCTGATCAGGGCCGCAATCCGGGGTTGGCCGGGCCAAAACCAGGCGGGTCCTACATCGAAGTAACCTTTGCCGACCCGTTGGGTTAGAATGCGTCCGCCGGGTCGGTCCCGCGCCTCGACAAGCAAAAAGTCGCGACCCTCTTCGGCCATCCGCACCGCGAGCGACAAGCCCGACAGGCCAGCGCCAATGATCAACGTCTCAGTTTGCATATGTCAAAACCCCTCCGAAGCAGGTCGTAAGTCCAGCTCATGTGTCCAGGTCGATTGCGGCTGATGTGCAAGTTGCCAGTACGCCTCTGCAATCTCGCCGGGTTTGATCATTTTCGCCGGATCGAGACTGTGCAAATCGCGAGAACGAGGTGTATCGATGATACCGTCCACTATCACATGAGCGACATGCACGCCGGCTGGTTGATATTCTCGCGCGAGTGATTGCGTCAGCCCGCGCAAAGCGAACTTAGCGGACGCGAAAGCCGAGAAACGCGGGCCACCCCGCAGCGATGCAGTCGCTCCTGACACGATCAGCGTACCACCGCCGCCACGCACCATGGGTTGCAGCACGCATTGCCCAAGGACCACTAGCGATTGCACCATTGATGTCCAAGTCCGCTGATAATCCTTTAATGTGGTTTCGGGAAAGGGTGCGATCACCCGTTCAGCAGTATTGTGGACCACGATTTTTGGCGGGCCATAGGTCGCAATCAGATCTGCGATGGTTGGGCCGACAGCCTCAAGGTCGCTCAGATCAAGTTCATGAAAAGTGCCGACTGGGTTTTCCGGTCGACTTCGGCCGAGACCAACGGCCGTCATGTCGCCGGCTTGAAATCGGGAAAGGAGAGACTGGCCGAGGCCAGCCCCAGCACCTGCGACAAGCGCCAGAGGATTAGCGGTTTTCATATGCTACACCGCCGGTGGTTGGGCAAAGGGAAGGTGCCCGGTTTTCATCCAGACCTTTGCGCCTTCTGGTCCAGCTACGGCGGAAAGAGCTTCACCCTCGGGTAGGCGCAACCAACCGTTTTTCCCCAAAACGTCACCCCCGGTTGTGATTGAGCCGTCGATGACCAAAAGCTCGATCCCTCCCGTCGCGTCCGAAGCCAAGGTCGCAGCTGGGTCAAGATGGCTGTACGTTACGATCTCGCGGTCGTCCCTGTGCAGGGTTGCGCTTGCGACACCGTTCACTGGTGAAGCCAACTCTTCAGTCATGGTTTTGCGGAATTGGGTGCGATCTTCCATGTTGAACTGCCAGAGTTTGACGAAGATGGTGCATCCGGGTTCCGAGCCTGGTGTGTGTTCCGTGGTCGGAGGATTTCGCACATAGGTGCCGGCGGGATAGTCGCCGTGTTCGTCTTGAAAGACGCCGTCCAAGACTATGAATTCCTCACCGCCTGTATGGGTGTGGGCCGAAAATTTGCTGCCCGGTGCATAACGCACAATGGTGGTGGCGCGGGCGACTTCGCCACCGATCCTGTCCAGCATGCGCCGGTCCACACCCTTCATAGGCGAGGCCTGCCACTCAATTTGGTCGGAGTGAACAACGACACGGGACGTGAAATCCGAGTTGAGTTCCATGGGGAAAGGTCCTTTCGACTTAAATGTCAGGTTTCGCTTAGGCTGCAATAGACGGGCGGGTCGCTATTTTCGCACGCCAAGCCCTGAGGTTGGTCAGGCTTTCGGGAATTTCAACCTTGGCAAAATCGGCGAACGCCAATCCTGCAAAGGCTGTTATGTCAGCCACCGAGAATGTGTCACCGGCCAAGTAGTCGTTTTCGGCCAGAACAGAGTCCAGATACGCCATGGTATTCTCGGCGACCTCTTTCTGCTTATTGCCCCATTCGGCGCATTGATAGGTTTCAAGATCCGGGCCCAAGCCAGGTGTGGCATGGTGAAAATAGGTTCCAACCGCATTCAGTAGACCGTTTTCCGCACGCAGGTTCATCATTGAGATGCGTGCGCGTTCCTGTGCGGTCACACCTGTCAGCGAAGGGCCGTCGAACATTGCATCGATATATTCGGTGATCGCGTTGCACTGAGCAATATGTGATCCGTCTTCCAGTTCCAGGCAGGGCACAGCCGCATCGGGGTTCTTGGCCTTGAATTCGGGCGTGCGATGTTCGCCGCCCATCACATCCACCGGTATGAATTCCACTTTGTCTGAAACGCCTTTTCGGCCAGCGCGATGCGAATGCGGGCGGGATTCGGGAACCCTCGACATCATAAATCTTCATTGGAATGCCTCCGTTTGGCTTTGCGATACGTGAGCACTACCTATCAATAGGTAGGTAAATTTACAACTGCATTTTTGAAATTCTTTCCCCGGTACTAAGAAACAGGTTTTTTAGAGTTCTTTAGGGTTCTGATTGCCGCACATTTCGCCTTTCGCAGTGACAACAAGGTCAGGATTTGGAACGGCGCGCAGGTACGCAGGGGATACCAACTCTGTCGGACTTCTTGGTTAAAATGGAACGCGAAGTCGAAGATTTGCATCAGGGCGTTCACCCTTGGTTTGTGACTGGTCGGGTTGTGAACATATGGCAGAAGGAATGTAACGGCGCAGCTTAACTGGACAGCCCAATTGATTCACCATACTGATGTAATGTTATTACAAAACTGAGCTTGTGATGTTCATGGCCCATGCCTCAAAAAACCGGTCAGAAAAGGTTGATGACCCGAGCATACCTGTAACGCTGCTAACCGGATTTCTGGGGGCGGGTAAAACAACCTTGCTGAACCAATTGCTGGCCGTTTCAACTTCTGAGCCAACTGCCGTCATTGTGAACGAGTTCGGCGAAGTGGGTCTGGACCATGACCTGATTGAAAAGGTGGACGGCGATGTGATGCTGATGTCGTCAGGTTGTTTGTGTTGTTCAATCCGCGGAGACCTTTCGGACACCTTTGTCAAGTTGCTCGCACGGCGCGACGAAGGCATGCACAACTTTGGCCGCATTGTGATCGAGACCACTGGTCTCGCAGATCCGGGGCCAATCCTTCAGACGCTGCTTGTCGATCCTTTTCTCGCGCGAAATACGCGAATGGATGGCGTCGTGACGGTGGTGGACGCGGTGAATGGGCCTGCAACATTGGATGCCCAGTTCGAGGCCGTTTCGCAGGTCGCGGTGGCCGATCTGATCGTCCTAACCAAAACGGACCTAGTATCTGAAGCATCTGATAAAGCTGTGACCGAACGGCTGCGCGGTCTCAATCCAACAGCCGACATTGTTCGCCCATCTGATCGTGATTTTGGCCCGAAAAGCTTGCGGAACCTGACGAGCATGCGCGAAAACGCCCGTCAACAGGATGCTATTTCCTGGACGACGCCCAAGGTTGCAAATGATCCTCTGGGCAACCTTTCAGGGCTCATGTCAACCTCAAACACAAAACCTGTGACCACTTCCGAGTTTCGACGCCATGATACAGATATCTCGTCTGTTTCGATTGTTCTGGACGAGGCGTTGCATGATGCAGTCTTTGATAAGTGGTTCGACACTTTGATTGCCTACAAGGGCCGGGATATCCTGCGTGTGAAAGGTATTTTGTTTCTCGAGGGAATTGAATCGCCGTTTGCTTTCCATGGCGTCCAGCACGTATTTGACCCGCCGGTCCCGTTGAAGAATTGGACCGGCAAAGACCGGCGTACCCGCATCGTTTTGATAGGCCGAAACCTAAACCGGCCTGAAATCCAGCGAAGCCTTGATATGTTGCGTAATGCACGGCCTGCAGATGCTAAGTCTTTGACGAAGTGCAGGTGACAGAAAATGACCGGCATCAAGCTATAAGCTCATACAGGAAAGACGATTGCCATCTTGTACCAAAAAATGTTGGATTTGCTCTGGAAACGTGGCTGGGTAAATTCATCGGGAGTTTTTACGTGGAAAACCTTGAACTGCGCACGGCTCTGATCGCAACCTGCCGCGCCATGAACGCGAGCGGAATAAATCAGGGCACGTCTGGCAACGTGTCTGTACGCGCGGGGGACGGTTTTCTGATTACACCTTCGGGTATGCCTTATGACACGATGACACCGGAAGACATCGTGGACATGGCTTTTGACGGATCTTATCAGGGTCCCAGGCCGTCGTCTGAATGGCGCTTTCATCGGGACATTCTTGAGGCACGAACCGATGCAAATGCCGTGGTGCATTGCCACTCTGTCCACGCGACGGCGCTGGCTTGCCATCACAGAAGTATTCCAAGTTTTCACTATATGACTGCAGTTGCCGGAGGCACCGACATCAAATGTGCGGGCTATGCCACCTTCGGAACGCAAGAGTTATCGGACAAAGTTCTGACCGCGTTAGAGGGGCGTCGTGCCTGTCTGCTTGGGCAACACGGGCAAATCGCAATCGACAAAAGCCTGAGCGCTGCTTTGTGGCTTGCCACAGAGGTCGAGACACTTTCGCAAATCTACATTAACGCATTGGCTTTGGGGGAACCGCCTGTTCTGTCAGACAAGGAAATGGCGGCTGTGATTGAGAAGATGAACAGTCAAAGCTATGGGCAGTCTTCTGACTGAGACAATCTCAGTCGTTCGGCGCGGTAGCGACTTGCAATTTATCCGGGCCTGCGGGCCAAAGGTGGCATGCCCTGCCTCAGCGATTGTGCCTGAATATCTTGTCACCCAGCGATTCAGTCAAAAAATAACACCATCCATGATTTCCTTAAGATCACGGTTTGAAACACCATAGCGAGCTTGGAAGACCCCGCGAGTAGGATCGCACACACTGATAGCGTGCGCCCGAGTTGCGCACACGATACTAACTTGACAGCAGCGGTTTCAAAATGGTCGCATCAGGTATCATTTGCAAAGATAGGAATATCGTTATGAGAATCCTGTATAGCACGACCACAGTTTTTAGCTTCTTCATGTCCGCAACATCCATTCTCGCGCAGGACGCCGTAGAAGGTGGACAAGTTGGTGAGATGACGATTTCGAAATCCGACATGCGCGCACAGGCAGCGGATTCATTTTCGCCCTATGCCGGGCGGGATTTCCCGACCCGACCGCTTTGGGGTGACACACATCTGCACACTTCACTTTCGCTGGATGCGCGTGCTTTTGGGGTGTTGTTGTCGCCTGCCGACGCGTTTCGTTTTGCCCGCGGCGAAGAAGTGACAACATCGCACGGGTTGCAGGCGAAATTATCCCGTCCGCTTGATTGGCTCGTGGTCTCTGACCATTCCGACGCCATGGGTGCGATGAATGAAATCGTGGCTGGTAACGCCACACTCATGCGTGATCCGACTTTGCGTGATTGGAATGACCGGTTGAATCAGGGCGGCGACGTCGCTTTGGGTGCAACCATGGAAGTTATCGAGACTTTTGCGGGCATTTCCGGTGGTGCATTGCCAGAAGCAATAGCGGACCGCCGTTTTGTGCAATCGGTTTGGGATGACTTTACCAAAACCGCTGACGCGTTTGATGATCCCGGCTCTTTCACAGCCTTTATCGGGTATGAATGGACGTCGACCGAGGGCGGTAACAACCTCCACCGCAATGTCATCTATCGCGACGATGCAATTCGAGCCCGCCAAATGCTGCCGTTCACCACAGCAGAAACCTTCAATCCGGAAGACCTGTGGGATTGGATGGAGCGGTACGAAGAAGAGACCGGCGGCCGTGTATTGGCGCTGGCGCACAATGGGAATGTCTCGAACGGTCTGATGTTTCCGGTCGAGACAAATCCAGACACCGGGGAACCGCTGACAGGAGATTATGCGGAACGGCGTGCCAAATGGGAGCCTCTCTATGAGATCACACAGATAAAGGGTGACGGTGAAGCCCATCCGTTTCTGAGTCCCAACGATGAGTTTGCAGATTACGAAACCTGGGACGTCGCGAACCTTGGCCCTGTGCCAAAGGAAGACTGGATGTTGCAGTATGAATATGCGCGCGAAGCGTTCAAGAATGGTTTGAAACTGGAACAGCAGCTTGGGACAAACCCTTACAAATTTGGTGTCGTTGGATCGACTGATAGCCACACTGCATTGGCCACGGCGCAGGAAGACAACTTTTTCGGCAAACACTCGGGGGTAGAGCCGGAACCGGGCCGCTGGCAACATGTGGTCGGCGAATTTGAAGCGACGCGAATTTTAGGCTGGCAGATGGCGGCGTCGGGTTATGCAGCTGTTTGGGCCCAGGAGAACACGCGGGATTCTATTTTTGACGCAATGGAGCGCAAGGAAGTATATGGCACAACCGGCAGCCGTATTACCGTACGTTTCTTTGGCGGATGGGACTTCGACGCGTCAGATGGTCAATCCCGGCTTCCTGCGAAAATTGGCTATGAAAAAGGCGTGCCAATGGGAGGAGATTTGCAAGCAGCGCCGGACGATGCCTCTGCGCCGTCCTTTCTCGTCGCTGCCCTCAAGGATCCATATTCTGGCAATCTTGATCGAATTCAGATCGTCAAGGGCTGGCTAACGGCTGACGGCGAGACGCAGGAGCAAGTGTTTGACGTCGTTTGGTCTGATGAGCGCGTTATCGACGACGCTGGTAAGTTACCATCTGTTGGCAACACCGTAGACGTTGAGACAGGCACGTTCACGAACTCTATCGGAGCGCCGGAATTGATAACCGTCTGGACCGACCCGGAATTTGATCCCGAACAAAAGGCTTTCTACTACGCGCGGGTTCTGGAAATCCCAACGCCAAGATGGACAGTCTATGAGGCAGTCCGGTTTGGCGATGAGATTCCGAATGACGTTCCCACGTCTACGCAGGAACGAGCGTATACTTCCCCGATTTGGTATACTCCGGAGAACTAGATTCAGGACCCATTGTTCTTCGCCGTACCACGTGAGTCTTCGCGTCTAAAACAAGCGGTGAAAAAGTCTGTTCTATTCTGGTTGAGAGACGCGCAAATGGCGCGTCTCTCAATCTTTTTTCAAGTCCTAGGGTAAGCCCAGCGTGGATGATGGCCGGTGTGACCGCCGAGTACGTCGACGAGAAGGCCGTGATGATCGGCCTCATTTATCTGAATGCCCAACGAAAAGTGCGGCATGGGCAAAGGGCCTTTCACAACTACCTGTACAAAAAATTCAATCCTTTGGGTCAGCGAATGGCGTTTTAACGCCAGTTTGAGGCTGCGCTGACGGCCTGTCCCTAGAATCGCGGTCATTGCGAAATCTGTGTGGGATAGGAGGTTACGGTGACCAGTGGAGTTGTGCATACGAGTGAGTCCCCAACACGCGTTTTGATGAGGGTTTGCGCCTGCAACAAAAGCGCGCGAAACGTGCCAAAACCCGATTGCTGGTGGATTTTCTCATCGACCCGATACGCAATGCTGCGGATCTCGCGTCTAATGCGTCTTTCCAATAGAACCACTGAATTTTTCCGCTTTCGGCAAGGGTATTCAGGCTGATCTGTTTGGCGGTCCGTTGCCGCAAAACGCAAGGCGCGCGTATTTCGACCACAGGCTTTACCGCGACTACCTGGAAAGCGGACATGTGCGTGACAGCTATTCGTATTGCGAACCTGACAAACCGCTTCATAACGGGCCAATCAGCCGGGTGGGAACCCATAACGCGCTCGCTTCAACCCCCTATGTTTCTATGATTGGAGGGTATCGCAACTCTGACGGTCGTCCGGCGACATACTCTGCCACCGGGTATCACGCCCCGCCTGCGTTCAATAGCCAATCCGATGTTGATGTTATTTTCCCGTGCGACGACAGTGACACAAATTCAGGCATCCTGGGGGCCGGGCCTCGGGACGGCGCGGCGCTGGCGATGAACGGAACCAGCGTTGCGACGGCACTCAGTTCGCGGATGATGATTGATTGCCTGTTGACCGACCCTGACGCTGAACCTGGGCAGCCGTGGCTTCAAACACAAGCGCGCAATTACGCGAATGAGGGTCGTCCCGAACACTACAAGCATGCTGCGCCATTGAAAGCAGGGGCTGGGCATCTGCCATATCCCGATAGCTATCGCGACGTCGGCGCAGGAGTGGGAATGCGCGCTCGCAGAGGTAGGAGTGGTATTACCAAATTGAATTTCTAGGGTGGGCTGGTTGGAGCATTTGGATGAAGATACCAACAGATATGCCCGACCTCAAAGGCTTCCGTTTTCCACGCGCATTGATCGCGTATTTGATCTGGGCGTATCATCGTTTTTCTTTTAGTACGGCTGACGTTGAAGACCTGCATGCCGAACGCGGTGTGGCTGCCAGTCGGGAAACCGTTCGGCTTTGGGTGAACCGGTTTGGCCGCCCTTTTGCGAATTGCATCAAACGTGACCGTCCCGGGCATAGTGACAAGTGGCATCTGGATATGGCAACACGCTTGATCTTCTGGTCCAGAAGCAGCGCAATGCAAAGGCAGCCAGGCGATTTCTACAGCGTTTCAAAAATGCATATGAAGACCCGCTTGTTGTCATATCGGACAAGTTGCGCGGCTATTTCGAGCCGGTAAAGAGTCTTGCGCCGTCAGCCAGATACCGATCCCACAAAGTGTTGAGCAACCGTGCAGAACAAACGCATCTAACGGGCCGAAAACGACAGAAGATCATGGGACGGTTCAAGTTACCGTCGCAAGCTCAGAGATTTCTGGAAGCTCAAGATCATAGAAACGCGCAGCGGTCTGACTGAACACTGCCGAGTGCACCTCAGCGGGCACCAGGTCGTGGTAAGCCTGCATCAGAGAGGCGTAGTCACCGTAGAGCTTGTCGACCGGGAAGTTTGAACCGAACATGACTCGATTCGCTCCGAACTGGGCAAGGCACTCATCCACAATTGGGCGTACGCTTTCCGCGGTCCATTTGTGGTCGAACATGCCCAGGCCAGACAATTTACATGAGACATGCGGCAGATCAGACAGCGCATGCAGTCTCTGAGCCCAGTCGTTCAGGCCTGCCGCGCTGCGATCATGCGGTGAGCCTGCGTGACACAGCGCGATCCGCGTGTTCGGCGCCCGTGCTAGAATTCGAGCGGTTTTTTCGATCAGTTCAGGGATGAGTTGCAGATCAAAGCTGAGACCGCGCCGCCCTGCTTCCTGCAAACCGATCAGAAAACGTGGGTCGTCGAGTAGGGTATTGGTGCCTGTCTGCGCGTCCTCTCCGGGTGCGCGGCCAACGATCTGGCGCACGCCGCGCACAGTCGGGAGGGTCTGAAACCTGTCGAGTTGGGCGGGCAGGTCAGTTGAGGTCAGGTCACAAAACACAACCTGCGCCATCGACCAATCTGGATTGGCATCGGCGACGGATTGGACCCACCGGGCTTCGTCCAGACCGTTTTCGGCCCCAACTTGAATATGGACCGAAGCACGGACACTGCTGGGTGCGGCCTCGGACCGGAATTCATCTAGCAGGTAGTCCCGCTGGATTGGTGTCGGGTCGCCAAAGAATCTATCCACCCCGCGCGCCATCAGCCAAGGGTAGTGCACTGTCTCAAGGTCCCACAGGTGGTGATGCGCGTCGACACAGCCAATCATGTCCGTGGTACCTTCGCCATGCGGGCCAGAATATCGACCCCCTGTTGTTTCCAGAAATGCAGCAGGTCGATGAAAATCCAATTCTCGGCCAGTTTGTCACCATCGCGTCGATATATGTCGATTACTCGGAATTCACCGGGCTTGTCGGTGGCGGGCATGCCCATGAACCCGCCAGTGGGTCGCGCCGTGAAATTCGGCCAGCCGAAAAAACCACCATAGTGACCCTCAGCCATGCGGCAGATATGTTTGGTCTTTGAGCGGTCCGTGAAGGATGCGCGGAACGGGCCCGAGTGCTGCTTTGCATAGCGCTCGATCGTATAAGTCGCACCGATCCCGGCAGGACCCCACCAGATCATGTCTTCGCACCATGTCTGGCGCAATTCGTCCACAAGGCTCAGGCCGCTGTTCCATTGGCCCAGATCGGAAATCATGGCATTAATCGTGCCGAGCGTTTTCTTGCCCTCTTCGGCGGGCTGTGGGCCAAACATCAGCCCGTCATGCGTCATCGGTCCGGGTTGAACAAGATGGGCTGCGGTCTGTGGTGGGAAGGGCTGAAGCCCGGCCTGAATCATGAGGTGAGGGATGTCGAAATACATCGCCGTCTCGCTGATTTTGCCATTATCTACCTTGTTGAATTCGCAGTAGCGCAGAAACGCCATCTTGCCTGTTGGGGCGATACCCAGCCACTCATTGTCAAAAAGGCCCATGAGGTGACCCATCGACACGACCCAGATCGAGCTGAACCCGTCGATCTCGTTTTTACCGGCCATGAACACGTCCATCCGACGTTGCAGGTGCTTTAGGCTGTGCTTCAGAGGGTGCCAGAATTTCTGGGCCACATCTTCAGAGCCGTGCAGTTCATCAAACGGATGGAATCCGCGCCACAGGTAGTCTTTCGCGCAGTAGTTAGACATCGTGTCAGTGACATCCGATTCATCTGCGTTGCCTAGCGCCTCGTAGTACTCAAGAACGATCGTTTTTTCGGCATCGTAAGACATTATCAATTTCTTTCAGAGCTTTGACTGTTGCAACAGAGCAGTTTATGGGGGGCAAATCCGCATTTGCATGCGCATGCAAAAAAAGCTTGCCAGATGTTTCTTTTGTTGTCTATGCTTTTTGCAAACGTATGCATGACGACCCGCAGGGAGGGACTCAATGGCCGAGATTCAACTTCGCAACGTTGGCAAGCGTTGGGGTTCGTTTGTCGGGGTCGACAATTTCGATCTAACGATTTCCGACAAAGAGTTTCTGGTTCTTCTCGGCCCATCAGGCTGTGGCAAAACGACGACCATGCGCATGATCGCCGGACTAGAGGACGCCAGTGAAGGTGACATTCTGATTGACGGTACCCGGGTCAACGATATGGAGCCCAAGGATCGTGACGTCGCGATGGTGTTCCAGTCGTACGCTCTGTATCCGAACATGAACGTCTACGAAAATATCCGGTTCCCGCTGAAAGTCCGCGGCATCGACCCGTCTACGCATGACGAAAAAGTGCGTCGCGCATCCGCCATGGTCGAACTGGACGACTTCCTGCATCGCAAGCCAGCAGAATTGTCGGGAGGTCAGCGCCAGCGTGTTGCGCTTGCCCGTGCCATTGTTCGCGAACCCAATGTGTTCCTAATGGACGAACCGCTGTCCAACCTTGATGCCAAGCTACGCGTGTCCACTCGGGCACAGATCAAAAACCTAAGCCACGAATTGGCGGTGACCACAATTTACGTCACCCACGACCAGATCGAAGCGATGACGCTTGCCGATCGCGTGGTTGTCATGAAACAAGGCGTCGTGCAGCAAGTGGGTAGCCCGACCGAAATTTACGACACCCCGGCCAATACCTTTGTGGCCAGTTTTATCGGCAACCCGGCCATGAACCTGATGGAAGGCCAAGTCCGCAACGGTACGTTTTTAGCCGACCACGTGGAAATCGCGAAAATCAACGCACCTGACGGTCCTCTCACGCTCGGCTTCCGTGCGGAAGACGCCACGCTTGCCGAAGACGGGCGGGGGCAAATCAATGCTCCGATCTATACCCAGGAGTTGCTGGGCGACGCGACGATGATCTCGGTCCGCGTTGGTGGAGCGCTGGTGTCCGTGAAGGCCGACAAGAATTTCCGGGCTGAAATTGACGACATGGTGTCGATCTCGGTGCCGGTCGAAATCTGTCATCTGTTTGACGGCCAAACCGGCGAACGGATCTGAAAGTAGCCCCGCAAATCACCGGGGATCAGCCCCGGGGCCCGAACTTTGTGCGCGACAGGGGCGCGCACGACACTTCAGAGAAACAGGGAGATGAGATGTTTCTGAGAAAGCTAGCTACCGTAACCACTTTCGTCGGATTGATGGGTTCGGCTGCGTATGCGGCGAACTGCGGTCCCGAAGGTCAATCCATCCGCATTCTGGCCAGTGACTTCCCGGCCATCCACGCCGTTGCAGGCACCGCCGAGGAAAATTGCGCAGGTGGCGCGTCGGAGTTTTCGACAAACCACACAACCGAGGCGCGCCAGATCATGAACGCGGCCCTGACGCCGAACCCGTCTGAATACACATCGGTTATTCTGGCCAACTCGACGCTGACTCAGCTGATGAATGACGGCCTTGTGCGTCCGCTGAATGATCTGGTTGAAAAATACGGCGAAAACATCTCGCCGAACCTTCTGATCACCATCGACGGCAATGTCATGGCGGTCGCCTTCATGGCAAACTCGCAGCATCTGTTCTCGCGCACCGACATTCTGGAGCAGGCCGGCTTTGACGGTATTCCAGCGACTTATGAGGAAGTCCTTGAGGCCGCCGAGATGATCCGTGCCGCCGGTATCATGGAACATCCGATCGTGATGAACCTGAGCGCTGGTGACGGCGGTTGGAACCTCGCCGAGGTGTTCAACATGATCTACCTTGGCCATGGTGGAGAGTTCTTTGAACCGGGCACTGCCGAGCCTGCGATCAACAACGAAAAAGGTCTGGCCACGCTTGAAGTTATGAAGGCGCTTGCTGGATATGCGCATCCCGACCACCTGACGCATGCCTCGAACGAAACCCAAGGCCTGTGGGAAGCTGGTCAGGCCGCACTTGGCGTCATGTGGGGCTCGCGCGGTGCGCCGATCCTGGATGACGAGGGTTCCTCAGAAGAAGTGACGTCGAACACGGTTCTGTCCGCGGCGCCGACCGTTGGCGGTGGTTCGATCCCGGCTGCAACGCTGTGGTGGGACGGCATCTCGATCGCGTCCAACGTATCAGACGAAGAAGCTGAAGCCACCTTTGCGGCATTGGTCAGCGCCCTGACACCGGAGATGGTGGCGGCAAACAACGATGATGCCGTCTGGCTGCTGAATGGCTATCAGCCTGGCCCAGCCGCTGCTGGTGTTTCGGCGACGGCGCAGGGCGGTGCCAAACCGTATCCGATGATCCCGCAGATCGGCATTCTGCATGCCGCGCTTGGCAAGGAATTGTCAGACTTCCTGAAGGGTGACGAGTCCGCTGAACAGGCGCTCGCTGATGTCGAGGCGTCTTACCGGACGTCCGCCAAAGAGGCTGGCTTCCTCCAGTAAATCTCCCCGACTTGAGGGGGCTGTCGCGGCCCCCTCTCTTTCTCGAATTTGAATCGGGACGCATGTCATGAAACACCGCACCTTCTTCTGGTTTGTTCTGCCGACACTGTCCGCGATGATCCTATTCATTGCGCTGCCTATCGTGTCGGTGTTTATCCAGTCGCTTTTTGTCGAACACGAACAGGTTCTGGTCGTCTCGGAAAGCTGCGGTCCGTTTGGATGTAACCCGACAACAACAGTTGATACGGAAGCGACCGAGAAGCTGCGGGAAGAACAACCGCTGGGCCGTTTCAACGGTCTGGGCACGTATTTCGACAGGTCACACCTGGCCCTCGCCGACATTGGGGAGGCATGGGCAACTTCAGAAAGCCTGGGTGAGTTCTGGTCGAAGGTTTACAACCTGCCATTTTACAACGCTCTGACCTTCACGCTGGCCTATACCTTCATTGTGACGCCTCTGGTCTTGGTTCTGGGTCTGGCCATTGCGGTTGGGGTGAACAACCTGCCACGCGCGTTGAAGGGCCTTGCGATCTTCATTTCCCTTTTGCCATTCCTCGTAACCCCACTGGTTGGTTCCTTGATCCTGTTCTGGATGGTCGACGGTGACGGGGTGATCGGGGCAACAATTCAACGGCTTTTCAATGATCCAACCCTAAGCCTGAAGGCGTCCACGCCGCTGATGTGGATCATGTTGATGGTTTACGGTGTCTGGCACACCCTGCCGTTCAGCTTCATTACATTCTATGCCGGGCTTCAGACGGTGCCCGAAGACACGATGGAAGCCGCGCAGATCGACGGTGCCAGCAAATGGCAAAGCATGATCCATGTGATCGTGCCGCATCTGATGCCGTTGGTTTCGTTTGTGACCCTTATGATGATCATGGACAACTTGCGTGTCTTTGAACCCATCGTCAGCTTCAAAGCCGAGGCCCATGCGCGCTCGCTGAGCTGGATTATCTTCAACGACCTGCGCGAAAGTGGCAATCCGCTTTATGCCTCGGCTGGAGCGACCTCGCTGATCACCATCATCATCGTTGTCATTCTGATGATGCCGGTACTGGTGCGCACTTGGCGCGACTTCACCCGTAAATCTCACTGAGGACACGACATGGCGACCAAAGCACAATCCCGCATGACCCCGCTAAAGCTGTTCTCTTTTGGCTTTGTGGCCCTTTGGCTGATCATTGCTGCGTTCCCCTTTTTCTGGACCTTCTGGGGCAGCTTCAAGGTTCAGGCTGACTTCCTGTCCAAGGCCGATTGGATGAACGCGCTGCGCGGCACAAACACGATCGAGCAAACCGGAAGCGCCTTTACCGGCGCAGGCTATTACGGCGCGTGGATCGAGGAAGATTTCTGGTTCAACTTCAAGAATACAGGCATCGTTGTCTTCTTTACCGTAGTCATCTCGCTAACCTTCGGAACATTGGGCGGTTACGCGTTGGCCCGTTCCGGCTTTCGCTATGCATTCTGGATCCTTATGGCCGCGCTGGTGTTCCGCGCTATGCCGCACATCACGCTGGTCTCTGGTTACCTGCTGTGGTTCTTCGAGTGGAACGTCTGGGGCATTCTGCCAACGACCATCATTGTGCTTGTGGCAATCAATCAGCCTTTCACGCTGTGGATGCTGCATTCATTCTTCAAGAACATCCCGAAAGACATGGACGAAAGTGCCATGGTCGATGGCTGCACCCGGTTCCAGGCCTTCCGGCACGTGATCGTCCCGGTCATGTGGCCCGGCGTGATCACCACTGGCCTGTTCAGTTTCCTGCTGGCCTATAACGACTTTACCGTCGCGGTGATGCTGCTGAGCGAAGAGAATGAAACCATCATACCTGCGATCAACAGTTTCATGGGCACCACTCAGGTTGAAGGCAAGGTCATGTATGCGGTCGCCGCCGTGGTTTCGGCGACTGCCCCGCTGTTCGTCCTGATCCTGTTCTTCCAGCGCCAGATCGTCAGCGGTTTGACCGCCGGAGCCGTAAAGGGCTGATCATGGAGACGATTCACGATCAGAACAAGGTCCTCTTACAGCCATTGCGGGCTGCGTTTAGGGCCGGCGATCCGCAAAGGATGCAGCAGGAAATCCTGCGGATTTTCGCGCCTAACGCGAGGATCCGACTTGGCTACCCGTTCAACGAAATAACAGGCCCTCAGGAACTGTGGAGCCGTGTTTATCGCCCGCTTCTGGTTGCTATGCCCGATCTGGAACGCCGAGATTTCATTGTCATGGCAGGCCCGCGTTGGGGTGGCTCCGCCGGTGGTAGCTGGGTCGGCTTGGGCGGTAACTTTGTTGGCACGTTGCACGCGAAATGGCTGGGTATCCCAGCGACTGGCCAGCCTGTTTTCATGCGCTACCACGAATATCTGCGCGTCGAAGACGGGCAAGTCGTCGAGATGGAAGGTCTATGGGACATTCCTCAAGTTATGCTTCAGGCTGGCGTTTGGCCCTTTGCTCCACAGTTGGGTGTCGAATGGATGTGCCCCGGACCGGCGGATGGGCAGGGCGTGGTGACTGCGCCAAATGACAAGGCGATGACTGATGCGTCAGTACACCTCGTTTGGGACATGCTGCATGACCTGAAGCAAGGCGATGCGACGTCCCCGGGTCGTGGTCTTGGTGGGTATTGGAGCGACAATGCCTATTGGTTTGGCCCAACCGGGTTGGGCACAGCACGCGGTCACGCAGGAATTCGGAACAGAATCTTTAGAGGCTTTCGGCAGGGACTGTCAGACAATACGCGCCATTTAGAAGATGGGGTGTTTTTCGGTGACCGCAATCTGGTGGCCTTCACCGGTTGGCCATCTGGCACCGCCACTCACTCCGGAGACGGGTTCCTCGGGCTTGCCCCGACGGGTCGTCGGGTCACGCGATGCAGTCTGGATTTCTGGCGCATCGAGAATGATCTGGTTCAAGAATGTTGGGTCATGGTCGATATGATTGATCTTTACCGACAGCTGGGTGTGGACGTGTTCGCCCGTATGGCCGCCCTAAGCGATATGAAGGAAGCGGCATGAGCTCGGCTGCAAGAAATAGTTTTGTTGCGCGTCACCCAGCGCTCAACCGGATGCCGAGGGATTTTTTGTCGGCGCGCTAACCGCGCGGTTCACATCAGAAGATTCCTCACGCACCTAAAAAGGAAGAGACACATGAAGGGCTCCCGCCCCGAACAGGCCGTGCTGACCAAAGACACGGACATGAGCAAAACCGACGAGACCCGCGCCGTGATCGAGGGGATGGTCGATGGTTTGAACGACCACCGCATCGACGATATAGGCGAGTTCTTTTCGGAAGGGTTCCGCTGGCTGGGCAACCAGGGCTGCGGCACCAAAACCGGGTTGAAAGAGTTTCAGGAAAACTGGCAACGCCCGTTTCAGGCGGCGTTCTCAGACAAGACCTGCATCGACGAGGCCCGGCTTTACATGGGCGAATGGGCTGCGGCCTTCGGCCGACAGGAGGCGACGCATTCGGGCGAATTTCTGGGCATCGCCCCGACCGGCAGGCGGGTCGAAATCCGATACATGGATTTCTGGAAAGTCGTCGACGGCAAAATCGTCGACAACTGGGTGAACGTCGATTTTGCCCATGTCGCCGCACAGCTTGGCGTTGATCTGTTCAATGGTGAAGGCTGGGAAACATTTGACCGGGGAGAGAAAACTCCGCCCCGACCCGACAATTGAGGATTAGGACAATGGCAATCGAATATCTGAAACGCGGCAAACCCGAGGCCGACCGGGCCGAAGACGATGCCAAGACACGTACCGTCGTCGAGGCGACGCTGAAAGATATCGAAATCCGCGGTGACATCGCAGTGCGCGAGTTGTCGGAGAAATTCGACAACTACTCGCCTGAGAGTTTCCGCCTGAGCCAACGGCAGATCGACGACCTGATCGCGTCGTTGACTGAACGCGAGCTGGCCGACATCAAGTTCGCTCAGAAGCAGGTGATTAACTTCGCTCAGGCGCAACGCGACTCGATGTTGGATATCGAGCTTGAAACTCTGCCCGGTGTGATCCTGGGTCACAAGAATATCCCGGTGCAGTCCGTGGGCTGCTACGTGCCGGGCGGCAAGTTCCCGATGGTTGCCTCGGCGCATATGTCAGTGGCAACGGCGAAGGTTGCGGGCGTTCCCAGGATTATCGCATGCACACCACCTTTTCAGGGTAAACCAAACGCGGCGGTGATCGCGGCCATGCATCTGGGCGGCGCGCATGAAATCTATGTCATGGGCGGTATTCAGGCGATTGGCGCAATGGCGATAGGGACCCAGACCATCGACCCTGTTCACATGCTGGTGGGACCAGGTAATGCCTTTGTGGCCGAAGCCAAGCGCCAGTTGTTTGGCCGCGTCGGCATCGACCTTTTCGCGGGTCCGACCGAGACAATGGTCATCGCCGATGAAACCGCAGCCGATGCCGAGCTCTGTGCGACTGATCTGCTTGGACAGGCCGAACATGGTTATAACAGCCCATGTGTCCTGATCACCAACTCGCGCAAGCTGGCTGAGGAAACACTCGTCGAAATCGACCGTATCCTCGGTATCCTACCCACCGCCAGCACAGCCAAAGTCAGTTGGGAGGAATATGGCGAGATCATCGTCTGCGATACCTATGAGGAAATGCTGCAATTGGCGGATGACATCGCGTCCGAGCACGTTCAGGTGATGACAGACCGCGACGATTGGTTCCTGGAAAACATGACCTGCTACGGCGCGTTGTTCCTTGGGCCACGCACCAACGTGGCCAACGGCGACAAGGTGATCGGCACCAACCACACCCTGCCAACCAAAAAAGCCGGTCGCTATACAGGTGGGCTCTGGGTCGGCAAGTTCATGAAAACGCACAGCTATCAGAAAGTCATCACTGATGAGGCTGCGGCGATGATCGGCGAATACGGCTCGCGCCTGTGTATGCTGGAGGGCTTTGTTGGCCATGCCGAGCAATGCAACATCCGAGTTCGCCGTTATGGGGGCATTAACGTGCCCTACGGTGAAGGCGCGGCTTATCGCGAGGCCGCCGAGGCGTCTTCGTGACCGCCAGGTAACCGCCACAGAACATGCGCCCGGGATCGACCAGGCGTTACGGATTTTGAAAGAGAAGCAGATAACACAATGCGAGATGTCGCAATGGACACACATTCTACTCACAAGGCTCTGATCGCGCCCTTGCGCGAAGCCATGTACAACTTTGACGAAACAGGCGTTCGGGCCGCTTTGGGCGCTGTGGTTGCGCCTGACGCCGTCATCCACATGCCGCATCCGTTCGGTGACCTGACCGGCCCGCAGGAGCTCTACGATACCTGCTATGCGCCGCTGCTGACATCCATGCCTGATCTGGAACGTCGCGACTGGATCGTGATGGGTGGACCCACGGAACATGGCAATGATTGGATCGGCTGTGGTGGCCACTACGTTGGTACTTTCGTTGCCCCCTGGCTGGACATCCCACCGACCGGGCACCTGACCCATATGCGGTTCCACGAATTCTACCGCTTCGAAAATGGCAAGGTTGTCGAGATCCAGACGCTTTGGGACATTCCCGAAGTGATGATGCAGGCGAAGGCCTGGCCGATGGCCCCGTCACTGGGATTGGAGTTTTGCATTCCCGGCCCGGTGACACTGGACGGGATCGTGCCCGGACCGTGGGATGAGGAGACATCACAGGCCTCGTGCAACCATATCGTCGACATGCTGAACCATCTGAAGAAACACCCCAGTCAGGGTGGGCCCGAAGTAATGGAGATGGAAAAGTTCTGGCATCCGCGCATGAACTGGTACGGCCCTGCCGGCATCGGAACCGGGCGCGGCATCTCGGGCTTCCGCAACTGGCACCAGATACCCTTTCTGAACGGCATGCCCGACCGCGGTAAATTCGTTGATGAAATCACCTATCACTTCTTTGGCGATGGCGACTATGCAGCTGTGACCGGCTGGCCCGACATGATCCAGACTGTCACCCACGATGGCTGGATGGGCATTGCACCCTCTGGCAAGCGGATCACCATGCGTAGCCTTGATTTCTGGCGGCTCGAAGGTGGTTTGATCCGCGAGAACTGGGTCATGGTCGATCTGCTGGACGCATACCGCCAACTGGGCGTAGATGTCTTTGCCCGCCTGCGTGAGTTCAACAAGGCACGCGTTCCGGGCACAATTGCGTTCCCGGTCGGCGAGGTCTGATATGCCCCAATTCCCCAGCACACCCAGTTTCAAACTACGCGGCAAGCGCGCGCTGGTTGCCGGAGCCTCGTCCGGCATCGGCATGGCCTGCGCTGTGGCGCTGGCGGAACATGGTGCTGAGGTCACTCTGGCGGCGCGCCGTACTGGCGCGCTGCAGCAAATTGCAAAGGACATGTCGGCTCGGGGGTGGTTGGCAGAGGTTCTGGAACTGGATGTGTCGGACGTGGCAGCAACTTCTGAAGCCGTGGCGCAGAGCGGGCCCTTTGATATTCTGCTGAACTCGGCCGGGCTTGCCCGCCATAGCAAGGCCGTGGACACGCAGCCGGAAGATTTTGATGCCGTGATGGGCGTCAATGTCAAAGGTGCCTATTTCCTGACCCAGGCCGTCGCCAAGGGCCTGCTCGATGCTGGCCGCTCCGGTTCGTTGATCAATATCTCCAGTCAGATGGGCCATGTCGGCGGCCGCGAACGCGCCGTTTACTGCGCGTCGAAATTCGCCGTTGAAGGGTTCTCCAAGGCGATGGCGTTAGAGTTCGGGCCCGCGAAAATCCGGGTCAACACGATCTGCCCAACTTTTATCCTGACGGACCTGACGCGCGCGACCTTCGATGACCCGGACAAACGCGCCTGGATTTTGGACAAGATCAAACTGGGTCGCCCCGGTGAAATCGAAGACATCATGGGGGCTGTGGTCTATCTCGCTTCAGACGCCTCAGCGCTTGTGACCGGGACTGCGATGATGATTGACGGTGGGTGGACAGCAGACTGATGCCTGGGCAAAAGATCACATCCTTGGACGTTGCCCGTTTGGCTGGGGTCAGTCAATCTGCGGTCAGCCGGGTGTTTACGCCTGGCGCATCCGCGTCGAAGAAAACAGCTGAGAAAGTGCGCAAGGCGGCGGACGAGCTGGGGTACCGACCCAACGTACTGGCCCGCGCAGTTGTTTCTGGAAAAAGCCGGATCATCGGTTTGGTCGTGGCGTATCTGAACAACCAGTTCTACCCCGAAGCCCTGGAAAAGCTGACGAACGCGCTGCAGGAACGTGGCTATCACGTGCTGGTCTTTATGGCATCGAACTCGGCGCAGAACATCGACAAGGTGGTCGAGGAAATCCTTGATTTCCAAGTGGATGGGATCATTGCCGCGTCGGTTGCATTGTCGTCTGATCTGTCTGATCGGTGTCAGGCAGCCGGTATTCCGGTGGTGCTGTTCAACCGGGCTCAGGACGATCCGGGGATGTCAGCGGTTTCGTCTGACAATATTGCCGGAGGCCGTAAGGTGGCTGATTTTCTTCTGGCAGGCGGTCATAAGAAAATCGGGTACATTGCGGGCTGGGAAGGGGCCTCGACCCAACGGGACCGCGAAGCAGGATTTTTAGCTGCGTTGAACAAAGCGGGCGTCGCGTTGCACGCGCGCGGGGTTGGTGACTTTTCCAGCGAAAAGTCGCGCGAGGCGACCCTCGAGATGTTTGCCTCTGATCCGCCTGACGCCGTGTTTGTAGCCAATGATCATATGGCGATTGCGGTAATGGATACTCTGAGGTTTGAGTTGGGGCTGAACGTGCCCAATGATGTTTCTGTCGTTGGATATGATGACGTGGCCGTGGCTGCATGGCCCACCTATGACCTGACCACTGTGAGGCAACCCGCCAACCGTATGGTTGCCGAAACCGTGGACATTTTACTGAGCAAAATCGAAGGCCCGGACGTCGGTCCGCGCCGGTTAGAGATCGACGGACCGCTTATTGTCCGCGGCTCTGCCCGCATACCTGAAGGATGGAAGACATGAAGGGATTTGATCCCAAGTTCAAAGATTTTCCCGACTATATCATCGGGATCACCAAAGAGATTTGGGAAGATCGCGGCATTGCCACTTTGCACCACTATTATGCGCCGGACATTGTGGTGCGTTCGCCCGCTTCGGTTGTGGTTGGCAATCAAGGGGTTATCGCCGCCACGATGGCGACTCTTGCCGAGTTTCCGGATCGTACATTGCTCGGCGAGGATGTGATCTGGTCGGGCACACCGGAAGAGGGCATGCTGTCGTCGCACCGGCTGCTGTCCACGGCAACACATTTGGGCGACGGCGTTTATGGCAATGCAACCGGTAAAAAGCTGGTTTATCGCATTCTCGCCGACTGCCACGCTATCAACAACCAGATCAACGACGAATGGCTGATCCGCGACCAGAGCGCGATCGTCCAGCAGATGGGTTGGGACCCCAAGGAATATGCCCGCGACCTGATCGCCCGCGAAGGCGGACCCGACGCCTGTGTTCAGCCCTACACGCCCGCAAACGATCAGCCCGGTCCTTATAAAGGCTATGGCAACGATAATGAGTGGGGCCAGAAATACTCTGAGATCCTGACCCGGATTATGAATGCCGATATGGGTGTAATCCAGGCAGAGTATGATCGCGGGGTCCTTTCGGAATATCCCGGCGGTACCACGGGGCATAGTTGGGGGCCAGTGGATCGGTTCTGGATGGGCCTGCGCGCCTCTTTCCCGAATGCAGAATTCAAAGTTCAGCACCAGATTGGCCGCGACGATCCGATGATGCCGCCGCGTGCCGCGATCCGTTGGACGCTGCACGGCAAGCATGACGGTTGGGGCGTCTTTGGTGTGCCGACCGGGGCCGAGGTTTTTGTGCTGGGTATCAGCCAAGCCGAGTTCGGTCCCTGGGGTTTGCGCAAGGAATACACCCTGTTTGACGAAACCTCGATCTGGAAACAGATTCTGCTGAAAACCGGCGATCTCTAGAATGCCGCACCGTATCTCAAATCTGGATACCGGACAGGCGTTACGGCGGTTCCACGCCCATCGCGCCAGCCTGCGCGCCCAGCGGCTGAACAATCGCCCGCCGGGAGGTTTGGTTTGATCCGATCAAACGCAAATCAAAAGGAAAAAGATATGAGTACAATTCAAAGCCGCATCGTCCGTTATGGCGAGCTGAAACCTTGTAAGACCGCGTTCATCGATGCGCACACGCCAGGCTCGGACCAGAAAGAGAATTTTACCATCATCGGCGGCGGCGTCAGCGAAAGCCCCGATCAGCACGTCCACATCACCGACAAGATCGGGTTCAACATCGGTGCAGCGGGACAACCTCCGAAATGCCGCAACTCGCTGCACAGCCACACCACAGCCGAGGTCTTCTTTGTTGCGAAAGGCCGCTGGCGATTCTTCTGGGGTCGATACGGGACCGCAGGAGAGTTTATCGCCGAGGAAGGCGATATCTTCAACATCCCGACAGGCATCTTCCGTGGGTTCGAGAATGTCGGCCAGGACTATGGCATGATCATGTCGATGCTGGGCGGCGATGACGCAGGTGGCGGTGTGACCTGGGCTCCGCAAGTTATTCAGGACGCGCAGGCCCATGGCTTGGTTCTAGGCAATAACGGCGTGCTCTATGACAGCAAAAAGGGCGAGAAATTGCCGCACAACGTGCAGCCCATGCCCTTGCTAACCGAGGAAGAGATGAAAGCGTACCCCGAGGTTCCCGTTGATGCGGTGATCGGCAAATATGTCGCCCGGTACTGGGACCTGATGGCGTTGGCGGCGGACAAGCCGGCGGTCGTGATTGGCGAAAATGGTCTGATCAAGGACAAGCCCGGCTTCGAGGTGGATTTCCTGACACGCGGTTCCGCCGTTGGTAAACAGGTCATGGCGAATAAACCTGTGGTTCTGATGCCGGCCAGCGGTCATTGGCGCATCAAAATCAATGAGGTCGAAACCACCCTGTCCAACGGTGATACCGCGCTGGTTCTGCCCGGTGAAAGCTACAGCGCCGAGCCGTCGATGACCGGCGAAGCGGGTCTGTACCGTATCACTGCCACCGACGATCCGGCTGGCGCAACCTGGACAGGGGCATAACGCCAAAATTGCGTCTCCCGAAATCAATCGGGACATGCTCAGCACATCCTGCGCCCGGTTTCCGGCCCGGCGCAGGAGCAAGATTTGAAGGGAGATGAATACATGACCCGCATTTCAACCACCCATGTGGGAAGCCTGCCGCGCAGTCAGGAGGTTGTTGACTTCATCTTCGCACGCGAGCGAGAGGAACCGTTCGATCAAGCCGCATTCGATGCCTGTATGACCGCCGCAGTGTCTGAGACGGTGCGCAAACAGGCCGATGCCGGAATTGATATCGTTTCAGACGGCGAGACCTCAAAAATCTCATATGCCACTTATGTAAAGGACCGCTACACCGGCTTTGCCGGTGACAGCCCACGCAACGCGCCGGCGGACCTCAAGATGTTTCCGGGTTTTCTGCAGCGTTTGGCAGATGACGGCGGAACGCCGCAATATGCGCGGCCCATGTGCGTAGGTGAGGTGCGCTCGAAGGGGCAGGGCGAATTGCAGAAGGACATAGATAATCTCAAGGCCGCGATGGCGGAACACGGGGTTGAGCGCGGTTTTATGAATGCCGCCAGCCCTGGGGTGATTTCCCTGTTTTTGCAGAATGATTACTACCCAACGCGTGAGGCTTATCTGGTCGCGCTGGCCGACGCGATGAAAGAAGAATATGAGACCATCGTTGGTGCGGGTTTGGATTTGCAACTCGATTGTCCTGACCTCGCTCTGTCTCGTCATATGCTGTTCAATGATCTTTCTGACAATGAGTTCGTGAAAATCGCCGACATGCATGTTGAGGCGTTGAATCACGCGCTGCAAAACGTCCCTTCCGACAAAGTGCGTGTCCATATTTGCTGGGGCAATTACGAGGGTCCGCATTGCTGTGACATCGGCATGGACAAGGTGTTTCCAACGCTGATGTCCACCAAGTCCCGCTATGTTCTGTTCGAAACTTCGAACCCGCGACATGCGCATGAATGGACGGTGTTCCGCGACGGCAAGGATGAGATTCCCGATGACAAAGTTTTGGTGCCCGGTGTTGTCGACACCACGACCAACTTTATCGAACACCCGGAACTGATCGCGCAGCGTGTTGAGCGGTTTGCTAACATTGTTGGGTCTGAGCGGGTGATTGCCGGATCGGATTGTGGCTTTGGCACTTTTGCTGGCTTTGGCGCGGTCGATCCGGATATCGCCTACGCCAAGCTGCGCGCGCTTGCTGAAGGGGCTGCATTGGTTATATGACGCCGCTTATCCTTCTGCCCGGCATGATGTGCGATGCGCGGTTGTTCACCCCGCAGATTGACGCTCTGTCAGGCAAATACCCGATCCTGTCTGCACCCATTGGCGGACAGGACACGATACAAGCGCTGGCCGCCGATGTACTGGCCTATGCGCCTGAACGATTTGCTATTGCCGGGCTCTCTATGGGCGGCATCGTGGCGATGGAAATCCTGCGTCAAGCACCGGATCGTGTGACTGGTATAGCGTTGATGGACACCAACCCGATGGCAGAGATGGACGAGGTCAGGGCCAGGCGCAGTCCTCAGATCGATGCCGTCGAACGCGGCAACCTGCGCAAGGTGATGGCCGAAGAGATGAAGCCGAACTACCTGACTGACGGCCCACGCCGCGCCGCCATTCTGGATTTGTGCATGGATATGGCCATGGGACTTGGGCCGGGCGTTTTCATTAATCAATCCAAGGCTCTGCGTGATCGCCCCGATCAGAGCAATACCCTGCGGGACTTTACCGGCGCAGCACTGGTTCTGTGCGGGCGCGACGATGCCCTGTGTCCCGTCTCAAGGCATGAGTTGATGCACGATCTGATGCCGCAGAGCCGGTTGGAGATTATCGAAAACGCCGGCCATCTGCCTACACTGGAACAACCGCAACAAACCACGGCGGCTCTGACCCGCTGGCTGGAGCTGATATGAAACAATCCCTGCTGGACCTGCTGAAAAAGGTCGACACACCGACTGTTTGCAACGCCATCGAAGTGGCCCAGGGCAAGCGCGGATTCAATGATTTTACCCGGGGCACAATGCTGTGCTCTGATCCCGACGCAGGCGCGATGGTGGGATATGCCCGCACCGCTAAGATTGCCGCTGTGAATCCGCCGACCGAGGCGCCCGACGTGATCCGCGCGCGCCGAATGGACTATTACCGGCACATGGCCTCGGGCAGTGGCCCATCTGTGACCGTTGTGGAAGACACGGACTATCCCGACTGCATCGGCGCTTATTGGGGTGAGATCAATACGACCGTACACAAGGGTTTCGGCATCAACGGCGCCCTGACCAACGGCGTGATGCGAGACCTCGGCGACCTGCCGGATGGGTTTCCGGTAGTTGCCGGGTCTGTCGGGCCAAGTCACGGATTCGTGCACGTGAAAGAAGTTGGCACACCGGTGACAATCTACGGCCTTGTGATCAAAGATGGAGACCTTGTGCATGCCGACCGGCATGGTGCCTTGTTTATCCCACCCGAAGTGGTGGACGATCTAGAGCAGGCGATCATCAAGCTTCTTGAAACCGAAAAACTGATCCTTGAACCCGCTCGCGCAACAGGGTTCGATTTCGACACTTTTGAAAAAGCATGGGCGGCGTTCGAAGCCTCTCGGACTTAGGGGCAGAACTCATAGCCAATAGATGACCAAACCGGCGAGAGTGATGGCTGAGAGGAAGACTGTGAGACACCTGTCGTACCGCGTTGCGACACGCCGCCAGTCCTTCAATCTGCCAAACATGATCTCAATCCGATTGCGCGTTTGTAGCGGCGCATGTCGTATCGGACGGTTATTTTGCGCTGTTTGCGTCCTGGGATACGCACGCGTATCCCCTAGTTTTTTAACCCTTCTCTGAACCATTCGGCATCATAGCCGCGATCAACCTGCAACTATTCGACATTTGGCAGACTGCTGACAAATGCCCTAGCACCAACGTAGCCGCTGACCTGACCGGCAGTGAAAAACAGATTCAAAGGGTGTCCCTGACTATCACAAACTACATCCAACTTTATGTTCATGCCGCCCTTGGTTCGCCCGATCAGAAATCCAGGGCCTATTTTTCACGGCAAGACTGGAAGCTGTGCGATGGACTTTCAGGTATTTAGCATCGATCATGACCGTCTTTTCTTCGCCGTGGTTGGCAGCCAAGCCGACCAAAATCCGGGCAAAGATGCCTTTGTCACTCCATCGCTTCCAACGATTGTAGAGCGTTTCCGGGGCTTTCGCGGCCCCCTTGGGGCCACGGTCCCCTTAAACTGTGTGGTCCATATTTCCTGGGTGCATCGCGCGAACGTAACCCGTTGCGGTTGATGAAGATAATCCCACTCAAGGCACGCCTGTTATCAACGCGAGGTTTGTCATGGGAATCTGGGTAGAACGGCGCCAGACGCGCCATTTGCTCGTCGCTCAACCAGAAAAGATCAGATATGTTCACCGCTTGTTTTGAACGCGATGAATCACGCAGCCAAACGGAAATCAACGGGTCCAGAGCCTAATACCATGCATCTGGGATTTCCTCTTTACGGTGCGCTACATAGGCGGCCAACTCTTCATTTTTGGCCTCATCCATCCCGGGCGGTTCGTATTCGTTTAGCATCTGGTTCCAGCGCTCATAAGCGCGATGACGCATGTCTTTCGAGCCACCTTCTTGCCAGCTTTCGACATTCTCACTGTCGCTGAGTTTCGGCTCATAAAATGCCGTTTGATAGTTACGCATGGTGTGGGCACAGCCCAGGAAGTGACCTCCGGCTTCAACCTCGTCATAGGCGTCGCGGGCCAAGGCTTCGTCACTGGTGTCCAGACCCTGACCCAGCACCTTCTGGTAAGATCCCAGTCGAGCGGCATCCATGATCAACTTTTCAAAGCCGGTGCACAGCCCGCCCTCAAGCCAGCCCGCGGAGTGCAGTACAAAGTTCGCTCCGGCCAGCATTGTGGAATGCATGGAATCTGCGGATTCGTAGGCGGCCTGCGCATCTTCGATCTTCGAGGCGGTCAGCGATCCGCCGCAACGCAGTGGTAGTCCGGCACGGCGCGCCAACTGGCCGATCGCATAGTTGGAAATCACCGGTTCGGGCATGCCAAAGGTCGGTGCACCGGATTTCAGCGACATTGATGAAAGGAAATTTCCTAGTACGAAAGGCGCACCCGGGCGCAGCAATTGCACGTAGGCACAGACCATCATCGCCTCGGCCATGGCCTGGGCCACGGATGCGGCCGTCGAGACCGGCCCCATGGCACCGGACAGGATGAAGGGCACTACAATCAAACCCTGACCGCGGGTCGAATAGACGCGGGCCGACTCTGTTACCACCCGGTCCACCAAGAGCGGTGAGTTCGTGTTCACGTTACCCATTATGACGCAGTTTTCTGCCATCACGTCGGCCCCAAAAACGATCTCGGCCATCTCGACGCTATCCTGTGCGCGGCTCATCTCGGTAATGGCGCCAAGATGCGGCTTGTCGCTGAGGGTCATGTGCGCGAACAGCATATCGAGGTGCCGTTTGCTGACCGGAACGTCACAGGGTTCGCAGGTGACAAAACCGCCATGATGCAGGTTTGGATGCATATAGGTCAGCTTGACCAGCTTTTCGAATGACTCAAGATCGCCATACCGGCGCCCGCCCTCAACGTCGCGTACAAAGGGCGCGCCGTAAATCGGAGCAAAAACCTGGCTCATCCCGCCAATCTGAACGGACCGTTCAGGATTTCGCGCCAGTTGGGTGAATTCGCGTGGAGCCTTGGCACAGAGATTGCGTATCCAATCGGACGGCGCGCGCACGATGTCTTTGTTGACGGTTGCACCTTCGCGCTTCCAAAGTTCCAGCGCCTCTGGGTCGTCGCGAAAGGCGATGCCGACCTCTTGCAATATCCAATCCACCTGCTCCTCTAGCCGGGCGATCTGATCCTCGTCCAACACGTCGTAATGAGGCAGTGTTCGGCGAATAAAGGGAGACGGAGCAGCGCCGGTTTGCACGGCGTTTCGTGCCCTTGATGTGCGTGACCTACGAGCCATTGGACCCCTCTTTAAGCAAGTACGTAGAAAATAGCTTTCGAATCCGCCTTTGTGACGCTTGAAATAATATATGATTTGGATAAGTGGAGCTTATGCAAAACCTCTGGTCTCATTTTTCTTCACCGCGTCATCTGGTATATTTCGAAGCGGCGGCCAGAACGGAATCCTTCACGCATGCCGCGCAGGAACTAAATGTTCAGCAACCTGCAGTGAGCATGACAATCAAACAATTGGAGGTGTCATTGGGTGTTGTGCTCTTTGAGCGTAGCCGCCGAAAGATCACTCTCACCAATGCTGGAAGCCGTTTGTTTTCAGATGTGACCCGGGCGTTTACCCAATTGGAACAATCCGCAGCATCGATCCGACAATTCGCAAGCAGCGACCATGTCACCCTCAGCGCATCGTCTGCCTTCAACAATTACTGGCTTTTGCCGCGCCTTGGTTCGTTCCAGCAAAACCACCCCGAAATCGACTTGCGTCTGCAATCGAGCGATCGGGAATCCGATCTTAGTGTTGAGACGATTAGTCTGGCCATCCGTCGTGGCAATGGATCTTGGCCGGACTGCGAATGCGCATTAATTGCCGAAGAAGTGATTTACCCGGTCGCCGCGCCCCGCGTGATGGCTGCGGCCGTAAACCTGAAAAACGTACCGGGGTTACTGAGCCAACGTTTGATTCACCTGGAAGAACCGATCCGCGAACGACCATCCTGGCAGCAGTGGTTTCACGAATTTGGTGTTAAGGACATGCCGCCAAGTGGCGGGCTGAGACTGAATGATTACGCTCTTGTGTTGCAGGCCGCCATTGCGGGCGAGGGGTTTGCCTTCGGTTGGCACCACCTTGTCGATCCTCTCGTGAGAAAGGGCTTGTTGGCGGGGCGTCCCGAATGGGCCTGGAAAACTGGAAACGGGTTTTATCTGGTTTGGTCCAAGATCGGGTCGTTGACGCCCAAAGCGGAAACCGTTCGTGACTGGGTGCTGAAAAACCGGCAACCCATCTGACCGGCGGGCATGCCGGAGTTTACGTCAATACATTCATCCTAAAGGTTTGGATTGGAGATCACACTCGCACTGACCCTTGGTGCTTGGATTGGCCAAACTGTGCGGCTGCTTTGACGTTTGTTGGATAGCCAGGGACGTATGCTGCCATGCCGTCAAAACGTATAGCTGATCTCGTCTACGCCCCTGGGCTTCGGTTCAGTCGTAGGCTGCGGTCACAATCATTTCCACCTTCAAGACGCTGCGGGCGAGTTTGGACTCTCCGCAGGCGCGGGCAGGAGCGTGACCTTCGGGCACCCAAGCGTCCCAAACAGCATTCATCTCAGCAAAGTCTGCCATGTCGGCCAGCCAAATCTCGCATTTCAAAATACGACTCTTGTCGCTGCCTGCTTTGGTCAACAGGTCTTCCACCTTGGCCAAGATGTCGCGTGTTTGTTCAGCGACAGTAGCTGCGTCCGAGGTTTGCCCGCAAAGATAGGCGACGCCGTTGTGTTTAACGATCCGGCTCATGCGCTGGGCGGTTTCGATCCGAGTAATGGTCATTTCTTATGTCTTTCCAGTTGAGGAAGCTTGAGTTGAGTGCTTGTCGACGCCAAACAGCAGGTGGCCGTTGAGGTCAATCGCGTTCAGCAACAATAAATCTGCGGCGCAAGTCGGCAGGCTATTGAGACTGATTTGGTTGGCTTGATTCCATGTTGTCTACCAGTTCCTTTTGGTATCCGAAGAGCGCAGGTAGCCCCCCTGTATGCAGCAAAACAACCGTTTGCCTGGGCTGAATGTCTCCTTTACTCAGCAGGTGCAATAACCCCGCAAATGTTTTTGCGGAATAAACGGGGTCAAGGAATATTCCTTCGGTGCGCGCCATCTTTTCCAAGGCTGCACGGGTCACTTCGCTTAGTCTGCCGTAGCCAGGGGATAACACCTCGTCCAGAACGGTGACCTTGTCTTGCAAGGGCCCAGCGTCGATTTCCAGCAAATCCGCTAGTTTCTGCAGGACAGTGTTCATTCGGGTTTTTTGCTTATGTTGATTTCGGCGAACGCAAACCCCAAACACAGAACAGGCATTCTCTTCCAGCGCGAGGCCCGCCAATATACCAGCGTGTGTTGCGCCGCTACCTGAAGGGACGACGACCGCGTCAACATTCGACATCTGCTGGCACAATTCTTTTCCGGCAGCGACGTAGCCCAAGGCACCTAAAGGTGGATGTTGTAAACCCAGATGAATGACATAGGGTTTGCGTCCTTGCGCTCTCAGTTCTTCGGCCCGCGCGTGTAACGCAGCGTCGGCACCAACTTCATTTTCGCCCTCGGGAAAGCTCATGTGTTCAGCACCTAAGATCTTTGCAAGCAACACATTCCCGGACCTGTAATACTCCTTACCCATATCTGGTACACGCTCTTCCAGCTGCAGCACGGATTGCATGCCCAATTTGGCAGCCGCAGCTGCCGCAGATCGAACAAAGTTTGACTGAACAGCGCCAGTGATCAGAATAGTGTCGGCGCCTTGTCGAACAGCATCGCCAAAGTAGAATTCAAGTTGCCGCGTTTTATTTCCGCCAAATCCAAGACCTGTCAGATCATCACGTTTCAACCATAGGTCTATACCCAGTTCTGCCGACAGCCTGTCCAACCGCTCCAAGGGTGTAGGGCCAGACATGAGTTGGGCTCTTGGGAACCTGTCCAGAATGTTTTTTTGCATCATGGTCTGACCTTCGAAGTTACGCGATCGTCAATGCGCGATGAAAAAGAACACCGCAGGCGATAAAGGAAATCACGCGGATGGCAGTCGTGATCAGTGTCTGCGGTAAGTGGGGGCCTACAGTGCGACCAAGCAGGCTGCCTGTCAGTGTGAGCGCGATAAAACCCCAAAGTTGCGGGCCAAAACTGAGCATCTGAGTCTCTGTCAGGCTGTGTAAAACAAAAGCGATACCGTACGCCACCAGCGCAATGGGTTGCACCAGTTTTGCAACCTCTTTGGCGGAATGGCCTTTCGCAATCAATCCGAAAACCATTAGCGGGCCGGGCGTCGCCGCCCAAACGGTTGCCACCCCTGACAAACCGGAAACGGTTGAAAATCCTGCTGTACCAATTGAGCAACGAACGGGCAGCAAAGTCGTAAGAAGCCCAATCAGCAAAAGGCTGGCCGTCAGAACAAGGACAAACGCTTCGCTTAGCCAGGGGTAGATCGAGAGGCCTGACACCACTCCGACGAGGCAACCAATGATTGCCGTGCGAATTGTCTGTTTGTCGCTCTTCAGCACCCGTTGGTCTGTTGCGACCGCTGAAACGACAGTGTTCAAAAGTAGCAGTATCGGAACTGCTGTTGCCGTTCCAAGAAGGATCATCATCGGCGGCCCGGCAATGATGCTAAATCCGATGCCGACACCGACCTGCATCATAGCACCAAGGCCTATGGCGACCATCAAGATAGAATAGTCAACGGACACTGATTTCCCCGTTGTCCCTCATGATACTGCAGGCGCTTTTACGCCCAAGGCATGAGGCCTCCATAAGTTTTGCGCGTGGCAACGGTATGCGCCATCTGTGCCAATGTCGTCAAATCGAAGACTGGAAGACGCAGCTCTTCCTGAAGGAGCACGGCATATGGCGGCAAATCGGTACATTCCAAAACCAGCGACCGAATATCAGGTGCACGTTGTATGAGCTTTCGCGCAGCTTCCAGAACTTCGGCCTCGATCAGGTCGGTGTCCATGCGTGTCCGCGTGTTCCGTAAGATCACCTCTGCGAATTCATTGGTGTCTTCTAAACCTTGCACTGCAACGGGGATGGTAGCTGCTCCGACACCTTCGAAGTGCTTCGCTGTCAGCGCTGAAGCGTCTGCAGTCAGCACGCCCACTGGAGCACTTGCTCCGGTCATATGAAAGGCCAGAGGCACCTGAATAAGACTGGATGCAAAGACAGGTACAGAAACAGCCGCGGCCAGTTCCTTTTGGAACAACGCCAGAAAACCGCAGCTTCCGGTGATGGCCCGAACACCTTCGGCTTCAAGGCGTTTTGCGCCCTCAATAAATGGAGCCAGCAACTCAGGCGTTGGGTTGTTTAGAAGGGTAGGGACGGTGATCCCGCTTATCATTTCGTAGAGCACCGGAAACGGAAGGCTGGACGGATTTTTGATGTGTCCTGGGGGTTTGGGGAAATAACTTTCAAGGCACAAAACCCCGATCGAAGCCCCGCAAATGTTTTGACCGCCATTGTAGACTGGCATGTGCTCAGGTCCTTTCGAATTGGAGATTTAGAAACGGTCCAGCGAAAATGGGGCCAAATCGATATTTGGGCTGCGATCAGACACAAGGTCTGCCACAAGTTCCCCAGTCTTCGGCGCCATCATCAGGCCGTAGTGAGAGTGTCCAAACGCGGCAAATAAACCCTTTTTGCCCTTCAGCGGCCCAATCGCAGGCAGGCTGTCGGGAAAAGAGGGGCGACGGCCCATCCAAAACTGCGGTTCGCCTGTATTAAGCTCCGGCACCAATGCTTTGGCTTGCTCGGTCAGAATCTTTTCTTTTCGTGGATTGGCTGGAGCATCGACGCTTGCGAACTCGGCTGTACCAGCAACTCTCAATCCACCTTGCATCGAGCTTGCGACGATCTTTGCATCCACGTCCATGACCGAATTGTTCAGCACCGCAGAGGGGTTAGGGAATTCAACATGGTAACCCCGTTCAGCCACAAGTGGTACGGGAAGTCCTAATGGCTTCAGCAGGTCGGCAGACCATACCCCGGCGGCAAGAACGACATGATGTGCATGTATTTTGCCTTGCGAAGTATCAAGCTGCCAATTGCCTCCTTCGGCTTGTGTCAGCTTGGTGACTTCGGTTCGCACGAATTCGGCCCCTTGCGCGCGCGCTTTTTCTGCAAGCACAGTGCCCAAGCGTCCCGGAGAGATCGCGCGCGCCTGGCCTTTGATCACAATTGCGGCCTTGAACGCTTTTGAAAGCGCAGGTTCTAGGCGCCGCAACTCGGCGCTGTCGACACGCTCCAATTCACCGCCTTTTTCTCGGCGGATCCGGTAACCAAGCTCGTCCAGGCTGGCCTGATCAGAATTGCGGAAAGCGTGGATGTAATAACTGTCGGCAATTAAATCTTCATGCCCGGTGCCGTGCAGATGCCGACGGTACAAATCGATGGATGGACGGCACAAAAGCTCCATCGCATCCGAGACTTCACGAACGGTTTTTTCGCCGGATTTTCCTAGAAAGCGCATCCCCCAAGGTATCATCTTCGGCCAGAATGACGCCCGTACCGACAGCGCACTTTTCGGATCCAACAGCATTTGCGGCAGCTTCTTCCAAATTCCAGGAACTGCCTGAGGAATTATCGACCAGGGTGACACCACGCCTGCATTGCCAAATGATGTTTCCTGGCCTGGCTCACCCCGGTCTACAAGACGGACAGGTATGCCCCGCTCTTGCAACGACAGCGCGCAACAAATGCCGACGATGCCAGCGCCTATGATGGTAACTTGTTGTGTCATCCTGTCAGGCCGGAGAATGGGTGCGATTGCGCGCGATCAATTGGGTGATGATGACTGGCGAGGCCACTGCCAACGCGATCAGGTCCGCTGTCAGGCTTGGCGCGACGAATATCACCCCCGCGATCGCCATCAAAATACGCGACGCTATGTTCAATGACTTCAGCCAGTAACCGACCACAGCTGCGGACAGGGCGATGACACCGGCGATACAGCTGGCCGCAGTGTACGTGAACTCCCACAGATCAAACCCGGTTGAGGATACAAACAACAGCACCGGAGCGTAGACAAAAGCCATTGGCGCGATCACCTTGCCCAGCCCAAGGGTAAAGGCGGACAAACCGGTTCGGAATGGGTTGGAGTTCGCAATGGCCGCTGCCGCGTAGGCTGAGGTGCAGACCGGAGGTGTGATCTCGGACACAACACCATAGTACAACACGAACAGATGACTTGCGATGGGTGGAACGCCCAACTGCGCCAGTGCTGGCTGTGCTACAGAGACCAGCATGATGTATAGTGCAGTGGTGGGAATGCCTGCACCCATCAGGATGCACACCACGGCTATGAAAACAAGCGAGATAAACAGCTGAAGGTCTTCCATGGCAAACAACTGGAAGCTGCCGAATGAGATCATGTTGTAAAGATCAGCCGCCAGATTCCCCGCGCCCTGCGTCACCATGAATCCGATGCGGAAGCCGATGCCGGTGGTGTTGATCACACCGACAACAATGCCAACCGCGGCCGCCGCAGCACCCACGGCCAGTGAGTATTTTACGCCCAGTTCGACCGCTTGCAGCATTTCAGGTACTTCGATGCGTTTCTGGGGGTTCAACGTTGCGACTGCTGAAAGCCCACATAAGATCAGGGTCATGTTCAGGTCGAATCCGCCGTCCGAGAATTTCCAAAGCACAAAGGCCAAAAAGGCTGCCGCGTAAATCAAGGTTGGAGGTTGCCTGAGCCGCGACATGCCTGCGATGACCGCAAGTGAGATTCCGCAGAAAGCTGACATGAACGGCGTGTAGCCAGTGAACAAAACGACAAGCAGTCCGATCAGAGGCACGATATTGGCCCATCCTTCGGCCCAGACGGCTTTGAGTTGCGGCAGTTGTTCCTTGGCAAGGCCCTGTAGGTTCAGTTTGCGTGCCATCAGATGCACCACGGCAAAGACGCCTACGTAGTGGAGGATGGCCGGGAAGATCGCCGCGATGACGATTGTGGTATAAGGAACTTCAAGAAATTCGGCCATGATGAAGGCGGCGGCCCCCATGATCGGTGGGGTGATTTGTCCACCAGCCGAAGACGCGGCCTCGACACCCCCGGCAAAGTGGCCGGGGTATCCTAGGCGCTTCATGTTGGGAATTGTCAGCGCGCCGGTTGATACGGTGTTGGCCACCGAAGAACCCGAGATCGTGCCGAAGAAGGCCGAGGACACCACCGACACTTTTGCCGGACCGCCTGTGTAGCGGCCCGCCAAAATTGTAGCGTTGTCGATAAACAATTGTCCCAATCCGGTGCGCTGGGCGATGACGCCAAACAGGACAAAATGAAAGACGATGGTTGAAACAACCCACAGAGTGACCCCGTAGATACCCTCTTGCGGGAAGTACATCGACGAAACGAAGGTTTTGAAGTTCACGCCGGGATGTTGCAACAACCCGGGGAAGTACGGCCCCAGCAGGGCGTATGAGATAAAGACACAGATGATCAGCGGAAGCACCCACCCTAACGTGCGGCGGGCTATATCCAGCACCAGCAGGATGATGATGACGCCAAGAAACACATCATATCCGTTGGGATTGCCCATTCGGAAGGTCTGTTCCTCGATTCCCAGAAACGGAATGCCGCGCCAGGCAAGACCAACATACAACGCGGCCGTGATGCCAAGCGCCATGAAAACCAGGTCGTAGAGGGGGATATTCCCAATGCGGAACCGGCTGACTTTAAGGGCATATAGGCTCTTGGCCCCGACAATCGGGATCGTGGCGTAGACAAGAATGAACAGCAGCGCCAAATAGATACCCATATGCCAATGGTCGGCGGGCAGGCCAAATCCGGCAGTAAAAAATTCATAAAACGCAAAGATCAGGGCGACAACGCGCAGTACCTTGCCTGTGGTGGGCGTGACTTGCCGGACGGCAGCACCTTCATCGAACTGTTCTTCGATGGCCGCCAGTTCCTCGGCCGTCAGTTCGTGGTCATCAAGTTTATGGGTCTCGGACATGATGGCCCCCCGATTTCGCAAATTTCCAGAGTGCGGTGCCCCGCATAAGGGGCACCAGCGACAGGTTTCAATTGGGTTCGTTTACTGAAGCAGACCGGCTTCTTTATAGAATTTCTCGGCACCCGGATGCAGCGGAACACCCAAGGCTTCGACACCGTCCAGCGCCGTGTCAGGCGTGATCTGCTTGCCTTTTGCATGGCCATTGTCCAGCAGTTTGCGGGTGTTGTCGTTCCACAAAGCTTTGGTCAACTGATAAACTAGGTCTTCCGACAACTCAGAGGACACCACAAGCATCGCGCTGACCGCAGGGGTCTTGGTTTCTGCGTCGATTCCTTCATAAACGCCGCCAGGGATGGCGGACGGGATATAGGCTGGGATGATCTCGTTGATCTTCGCCAGATCTTCGTCGCTGAAGGAATGCAGATTCATGCCTTTGGTCGAAGACAACTGCACCATCGCGGCAACAGGCCAACCTGCAGCGTAGAAATAGGCGTCCAACTGACCATCTGCCAGACGCTCGGCGCTTTGGCTGTTGTTCAGCTCGGCTTCGTCCATGTTGTCGCGGTTGACGCCCCAGGCGTCCAGCATCTGCAAAACTGCAACCTGCGTACCAGAACCGGCTTGCGCAATACCAACGCGTTTTCCTTCCAGATCGCTCAGATCGTTGATCGTCTCACCGGCTGGAAGCACCAGATGCAGATCTTCGGGAAACAGGTTTGCGACGATGCGCAGGTTGGGGTGGGGTTTGCCTTCGAATTTGCCTTCGCCAAGATACATCGAGCGGGTCACGTCGGCTGCGGCAAGACCGGCCTCAAGCTCGCCATTCTGTACGGCAGCATTGTTAAAGACAGACGCAGTTGTCGATTGTGCAATCGCGATGAGTCCTGGTACGCCGCATTGGCCACCCTCTTCGCAAGGACGCGAGCCCGGAGGGGCCGAGATACCGTTCGCAATGGTGCCACCGATGGGGAAATAGGTTCCACCAGCTCCACCGGTGCCGATGCGGAAAAAGGTCGGATCCTGCGCCAGCGCCGGTGCGGCCAGCGCACCAGCCAAAGCCAGACCCGTCAGACATTTCACTAGTTTCATAGTCGTCTCCGTTGTTGGATCGTGGGATTCGGTTTTCCCGAACCTCGATCCTGAGAGCGTAAAGACAAATTTCATTAATACAAATTTGTTATATTTCACAAAACTAAAGTTTAGCTTATATATGAGTTATGAACCTGACACAGCTCACAGTCTTTCGCGAAGTTATGGAAACAGGCTCCATCGCTCAGACGGCCAGAAAGCTGAACCGCACCCAACCAGCGATCAGCTTGGCACTGAAGAACCTGGAAAAAACTCTGGGTTTGACATTGTTTGAGCGTAAAGGGCGGCGGTTGGTGCCGGTCCCCGAAGCGTATTATTTGCTTGCTGAGACGACTGGTATCTTGGACCGTCTAGCTGCGATCTCCAACACAATGGAGGGGCTTATTAAAGGGCATTCAGGCAGCCTGAATATTGCAACCATGCCCGGTCCTTCTGCCTTTTTGTTTCCGCGGTTTATTAGCCAGTCAGTTGGTGAAAACCCTGACATTAAAATCACTTTGTCAACGCGCAGCTCACCGCAAATTATCGAGCTTGCGGGAACACAGAATATCGATTTTGGCTTTGCGGATTTCGAACATTCCAACGGTAAAGGGCCGCAGTATTCCGTCGAATTGATTATGGCGGATTGTTTCTGTGCCATTGACCGAGAAAACCCGCTTGCCGTACGTGATCGCATCTCGGTCTCCGATCTCGACGGGGTTCCAATGGGTGGTCTTCATGAGACGCACCCGTTTCAGCGCAAAATAAGGGCACAGTTCCAAGGGGCCTCTGCTCAGTATAACTCGACGGTGACCTGTCAGTACTTTTTACCCCTGATCCCCTTCGTAAGTTCGGGGCAGTGTTGCACAATCGTGGATCCTCTGACCGTTGCAACCGAACGGGAATTGCAGCTGTCTGGCGGAAAGGTCGTGTTTCTGCCCATCGAAAGCCCACTTAGGTATGAATACGCGATATTAGAGCCAGTACACCGCCCTCCTTCACAGTTGGCCCTGAACATCAAAGCGGGCTGGAAATCTGAAGTCCTTGCGATGCTTGAGGATGTGTCTGCCAATCCCAGCACCAGTATTGTCAGAACAGAGGGGGAGGCATAGTAGTGCCTAACTGCGCGGGGCGGCATACGCTTAGACAACGCTTGGATCATCTCACGTTTAATCATTCGAATACGTAGCTTACCAATAATGAAGGGCCCCTTTTCAAAGGGGTAATTGTTTTCCCTACTCGTATCGTGCACAGCCTTCTTGCTATTTCTTTGGTATACTTTCTTACTACATTTGCCGCGTACGCCCACTCCGGCGATGGGTATGGTGGTGGTTTTGCGGCGCGGGTGGTCTGATTGCTTTTGCCGGGATTGCGTTTCTCACGGGTGTCGCCTGAGGATGAACGACCCCAAACCCCTTGCATCTGTCCCATTGGTGTTGGTGGCCGATCCGGCGTCGGCACATAGTTCCCTGCCGGGTATCGAGGGGTTTTACGTTGGAATAATCCACCCCTTTTCAACGCCACCGCAAGCCCTGCTGATGATTGGCCTGCGTTTGCTTGCTGGCGGGTTCAAACCAGCACATGCGAGATTTCTTCTTGTAAGCTTTTTTGTCACCAGCCTAGCTGGCCTCATTTTCGCGATTGGCTTTGCTGAAATCGATTCAATGATGTTTGCAATGGCCTTTTTGGCTTGTTCAACGGCTGCACTTTTTCCCGGAAAACCTACGCTTCTTGCAACCTTAGTGATCGGGCTGGGTGCATTTTTGATCGGTGATGCTTCGGTGCCGGACGATGGCCCATCCCAAGACAGGGTGTTCACGATGTCCGGTTCGATGATCGGTGCCAACTTAGGTTTGCTGTATCTTGTGGGTATTTGCTTTTTGGTCGGGAAGCACTTTACACGGCCGTGGGTTGGAATTTCTTTCCGTGTAATTGCAGCGTGGTTGGGTGCCATTTCGCTTTTAATGTTGGCTCTCAGTTTTTCAAGTACGAACCTGACCACCCAATAGGTAAGTAAGTTCACTTCACAATGGCGGCACAGCGTCACCGGTCGGGGCGCTTAAAGGCCTTTTCATATGTAAACCGAAAGGGTCTGGCCCGATCACGCAAGGATTAGGGATTGCGCCTTGGCTATCGCCCGATCAGCATTGGAAGTGTCGCCCAACCCTTTGAACGCCCGCGCTACGGCCCGCCAGTTCTGCGCCGAGGTTGGTTTGAGTGCGGTGCGCTCGTTGGCCAAGGCCAGTGCAAGATCAAACCGACGCGCACGTAAGGCGGCCTCCAACAATGTCCAACCGATGATGTCACGCTGAGCAAAGGATCCGCCAAGCCGGTGGGTCAGGTAGCGGACGGGCAAAAGCCGATCCACGCAATCACCATATTTCTCATTCTTGAAATCGCGCATGGCCAGGCAGAAAGGCATACCAATCTCACGGCTCATGGCGACGTTGGCATCAGACGCGTTTTCTAGATATCGCTCATTGGCCGTCAATAGCTTGTCTTGTGCCTCGACCCTGTTATCTGACACAAAGGTCATCATCGCGTGGACATCGTTAAACGCATAAAGCGTGTCCTGCGCGGCGGGCTCCCACTTGTCCGCGAGGTGTTTCCATCGGTCGCCAGACTCTTCGCCAACAAGGTTGATGCGCCACAGCAAGGCTGAAGCGTCCAGTTCCTCATATTTATTGCCGTCCTTCTGGCGCGAGTCCAAATGCGCATCGAAAATTTCGTACACCTTGTCGTATTGCTCGATATCAAGGTGGTAGAGTGCGGTGTGCCACCAAAGATGATTGGCAAAATTGGACGTGCCCCATTCACCTGCGCGTTCTTGCATGAACCGCACGCCGCCCATCTGGCGGCCACGCATTTCCATAACGTGGGCGACAGCATGCACGGCGTAGGGGTGATCAGGGCGAATGGCCAAAGCCTGACGCGCCAATTGTTCGGCGTGGGAAAAGTCACGGTTCTCTTCGAGGCCAAAAGCATAGAAACCCAGCACGAATTCGTATCCGGGTATACTTTCTTCCCAGAGCGTGGAGGCGCGGGCGACCACGTCGCGCTGCCCAGCGACGTCTCCCAGAAGAACGTCGGTGTAGTGAACTAACTCCATTGCCAAAAGGTCCATGGGGTATTTTACCAGCACGGCCTCCCATTTCTGCACCGCACCGTAGAAGTCACCATTTACCCAGGCTTTGACCGCCTCGTAATGGCCAATCTCGCGATCATTGGCGGATTTGAGGCGCTTGCCCGCCTCGTCCAAAGCCGCGACCATCTCGCTGTAGATGCGAGTTTCCATGGATTGGGTCAGCCAACCGGCCTTAAAAAGCCAACCCATGATAAATTCAGGATGCTCGGCCAGAACCGCGTCGATTTCCGCAATCGCGTCGCCCCGAAAAGACAACGACATCTCAATCGCGCGTTCCAATCCGTCAATGGCCTTGGAGTCTTTATACGAGATTGGCACGCCCCGACAATCGGTGAAAGTTGCCCGTTTGTGTGAGACTTCAGATACGGCCGTCATGCGCACTCCTTCCAACAAAAGCTGAAATTAAGGTGAAGGTATTCCGCTGGAAAGCTAAGCCAATTGCAAGTCTAAGTTGCTCACGCCGTCGGTTGTGCATTCTCCGGGAAACATCACGCCTTCCGCGCCGCTTCAAAGCCAGGGGATGCGCTTTGTCCAATACGTCTTGGTCTCTGATTGTTTCTTCAAGCGTTTTCGTTTTTCGGAAGATATCCACCCCGTGTTTGCGGGGTTTTCATTTTCAAAACCTGTCCAGCCACGAGGTTGCGCAGCATTTGCGCCGTGCCGCCGCCTATTGTGAACATTCGTGCATCACGCATCATGCGCTCGATGGGAGTGTTGCGCGAATACCCGCGTGCGCCGTGTAACTGCAACGCGTCGTTGGTCACTTTCACCGCCATTTCCGAGGCGAAGACCTTGGCTTGCGCCGCCAACATGGGATCAGGAAAACCTAAGTGCTGTCGGTCTGCACTGGCCGCTGCGCGCCAGATCATCATCCGAGCGGCATCAATCTGCATCGACATATCGGCAATAATCCACTGCAGACCCTGGAATTCGGCAATCGGGCGACCGAACTGCTCGCGCGTTTTTACAAACGCCAACGTTGCCTCATACGCTCCGCGTGCGATCCCAAGCGCGACCGCCGCCGCCCCGACGCGTTGCGCATTGTAGGCGTTCATCAATGCGGAAAAGCCATGCTTCAGCCCGTCGGGCGGTGAAATCAACCGGTCCAGGGGCAGGCGCAGATTATCCAGAATGACCTCGGTTTCCGGGATGCCACGAAGGCCCAGCGTCGGCTCACGCGCGCCGATCATCAGCCCGTCTTCGCCCAGATAGCCTATAAAGCCACCGATCCCTTTGAATTCGCCCTCTTCAATAACTCTGGCAAAGATCAAATAGAGCTGCGAGACGCCACCTCCCGTGATCCAGTGTTTCTTTCCCTTCAAAACCCATGCATTGCCTTCGCGCACCGCTGTAGTGGTCATTTCGGTCGCGGCGCTTCCTGCATCAGGCTCTGTGATACAGATTGCCGGTTTGTCACCGGCCAACACATGCGCTGCCGCACTTTTCTTTTGGTCGTGTGATCCGTAGGTGATAATCGCGCCGACGGCTCCCATATTTCCTTCAACAGCGATCCGACCCGATACTCCACATTTTGCAGCCAACTCTTCAACAACAAGTGCGACGTCAAAATAGCTGTGACCAGGACCGCCAAGCGATTTGGGAACGCTCATGCCCATTAGCCCCGATTTGGTCATCGCTTCGACAACGCGGACCGGATACCTCTCGGAACGATCAGTTTCTGCAGCAAGCGGGCCGGAGACGGTTTCGGCGATGTGCCGAGCCTTGTTTTGAATTTCGCGTTGTCTGACGGATAGCTCGAATGACGGGGTTGCTGAATAGTTAGCGTCTTGAAGCATGGTGCGCTCGCCTTGTTGATAAAGTCAGCATAGCATCGCCAAAAAAATTTATGTTAGTTTCAATTTCTTGTTTCTTGCATGAGGTTTCCTCATGAAGACTGCAGCGCCCCTATGAAAGTATCGATTACAAGATCTGCCCGGCCGTCGGAGTTTGTGAAAGCTCCGATCTCTCGGGAAAACGGCGGATCCCCAAAAGGAAGCGTGCGCAGGCGGTTCGAAAATGGCCGACGACCTTTGCAGAGCGGAACAATCGAAACCCCGAGCCCCTCACTGACAAGATTGGAAATTGCATCCAGTGAGTCGATCTCCATCGCACTTTTCACGTCAATGTTCTGAGCACGCAGTTCTTCTTCAATGCTCTGGCCTGCCCAAGTCTTACGGTTGAACCAGATAAACGGTTGCGTGCGCAGCAAGTCCTGCCATTTGTCGCCCTTGGCATGCGCTGGAGCTACAACAACGAAAGGTTCAATCGCGATACTGTGCCAATCCAGACCGGGGATCGGGTTCACAGGTTTGGTGCATATCGCAACGTCTACATGCCCATCCGTGAGCTTCTGGGCCAATGCAGATGAACTTCCGTTTTTTACCTCGACCTGCAAGGCGGGATAGGTCGTCTGCAGCGCCTTCAGGCCAACCGTAAGGAAGCTTGCCAAGGCCGTGGGGACAGCCCCAATCGCCAATCTTGATCTGACGATCTCACCCCGTGCTACACGCGCCGACGCTTCGAAGAGGGTCAGAGTCTGTTGCGCGTGCTCTGCCAGAGCGCGTCCCCGCGCCGTCGGTACAGGGGGTCGCTTGATACGGTCAAACAACTGTACGCCCAACTCATCTTCCATGGCCTTTATCTGAAGGCTTACAGCCGAAGGCGACAGCCCGATGACTTCCCCTGCAGCAGCAAAAGATTTCTGTTCAATGACTGCGAGTAGCGTTTTGAGCTGGTTTATGTTCATAACGATGAAATTGACCACACCATCGCATCGAAATCTAGGCTTAGGGCTATAGCCCAACTGCTCTAGCATAAAATCGGAGATGAAATGAAACTTGTGCGATTTGGTTCACCGGGCCAGGAAAAACCGGGAATTGTAGACGAAGAAGGAAGGATCCGCGACTTGTCGACAGTTGTCGCTGATATCAACAGTGACGTGCTTACCGATTCCGCGCTTGAAGTTCTTCGGTCCGCGGACGTCTCCAGTCTTCCGCTAGCAGAAGAAGGGGCTCGTCTGGGGGCCTGTGTATCCGGTATCGGGAAGTTCTTGTGCATTGGGCTGAACTACAGCGATCATGCCAAGGAAGCGAATATGCCGATCCCTAGTGAGCCGATCCTGTTTATGAAAGCGACCAGTTCCATCGTCGGCGCTTTTGATGATGTCATTATCCCAAAAGGCTCTCAAAAGTCTGACTGGGAAGTTGAACTCGGGGTCGTGATTGGAAAAACTGCTCGTCATGTCTCCGAGGCGGATGCCCTTTCGTACGTCGCGGGATATTGCGTTGTAAATGACCTTTCTGAACGCGAGTTTCAAATCGAGCGGGGCGGTCAGTGGGTTAAAGGAAAATCCTGTGACACATTTGGCCCGATTGGCCCATGGCTGGTGACTCGGGATGAAGTTCCGGATCCGCAGGCACTTGCCATGTGGTTAGAAGTGGACGGCGTTCGATATCAGAATGGTTCGACCTCAACAATGATCTTTGGAGTGGCAGAACTCATCTCCTATTGCAGCCGGTTTATGACTCTGGAGCCTGGCGATATCATTTCCACCGGCACGCCTCCGGGCGTCGGTATGGGGCAAAAGCCTGAACCGGTATTTCTGAGAGAAGGTCAACAAATTCGACTTTCCATCGAAGGCCTCGGCATACAGCAACAAAACACGGTTGCTTATAGCTGAATACACCAATTTGCTGGACCAACAGCGGATTCAAAGCGGGTTCAGCTTTAGGATCTTGGCTGCACGGTGAGGGTTGTTTTACTCGCTGGACGCTGAGATCGCCCACAAAATGGAAAAAGGGACGGCGGGTGAGATACCGACCGACCCTATTTAGTTTCGGAACGTGAATTTAACCAGCCAGGCGAATTCCATCGCCGTTGTCGGGCTTGAAAAACAAGAGCCGGTCTAAATATCGTGGCGAGACACTTGATGGGCGGACAACCAAACAGGAATCAATCATTTTTTTGCTTGTTTAGGTTTGTTACTATTGCTCGATTTTGAACTTCGCGGACAATTGTTAGAGGATTTCCACGCGACGCAAATTCAATCATTTTCGTTGAATAAAGTTTCCATGCAAACTGCCAAAGCTTCCATGGTAGCAACAAAGCGAGGCAGGTTAAGGGGGTCATATTCGAAGGCAAGTCTGAAGTACAACATCAGATGGTGCGCCGATTTTCATTGATCGACTTTTTCAGCCCGCTTTCAAGAATCTCGGAGAATCCTGCACGCCAAGGAAGGCGGCTGCGTTCCAGTGAGACGCTTTGGCCAGTGGTTGCCCGAAATCGCAGGCGGTCGACCATCAGGACATCGGTGCCAGCCGTATCAGGTGCACCTACCAGATCCATTTCTCCACGCGCTAAACGAAAGACGCGCGTGGCGAGTTCGGTTTCACCTGAGGACAATGTCACGCTCCATCCCGTGTGATCGTCGACGGTTTTGCCGCCGAAAGTGACAAATGATCCAACCCCGCGCCTCGTTGTGATCAGGCCCTTGCGGCTGAGGATCTCCAGGCTTTTTCGTACCATGTTGCGACTGACCTAGAACCGCTTGTTCAGCGTGTTCTCACTGGCCAGCGGCGCACCCTTGTCCAGCCTGCCGGATCGGATCCCCTCCTCTAGCGTGAGGGCGACCCGCACCGATTTCGGAGCGCCGATCTGTTCAGCACTTGTTGCGTCATGTTCCCTAGCCAGCTTCGGAATTCTGTCAACACAGACGTGTGCAGTTCGGGGTTCCAGTGAATGCGAGACCAACAGACTGCCCGGAACGCAACCCGTTTTTGTTCTTCTTCGTTCCCCGGCCAGTCATATTGACTTTGGTGGAAACTCCCTCTTATCATTAGTACGCTAACGAAAATGGATTTGTGCATGGCCTACTCACAACCAAGCTTGCTGTCGGATGCGCTGTGTCTTCGTAAGCAGGCTGGGGTTCGTGTAATCGCGGGTGGCACAGATTTTTTTCCGGCGCTACGACCGGGTGAGCAGACGGAGAATGTGTTAGACATAACCAGAGTCGGTGGCCTGTCTGACATCACGCAAACGGAAGACGCCACAAGGTTTGGTGCGGCTGCTACTTGGTCCAATGTTGTGAGAGCGGATTTGCCCGTAGCGTTTGACGCCTTGAAACAGGCAGCGCGTGAGGTCGGAAGCCTGCAAATCCAGAACGCGGGCACGATTGCCGGGAACATTTGCAACGCGTCACCGGCGGCAGATGGTGTTCCGCCTCTGCTGGCCTTGAACGCTGAGGTTGAGCTTGCCAGCGCAGCACGAGGGACACGTATTCTGCCATTGGGCGAATTTATTACAGGCGTGCGGCAAACGGTGCTCAAAGAAGATGAGCTGGTGACAGCCATCATTGTGCCAAAACAACATGTCCTCATGACATCCGCCTTTGAGAAGCTAGGCAGCCGCCGCTATTTGGTCATCTCGATTGCCATGACGGCGGTTAACATTCTGCTGGATGCGCAGGGCAAAATCGCAGATGCCCGCGTCGCCGTGGGGTCCTGTTCCGCTGTGGCGCAGCGGCTAACAGCGCTGGAAGCGCGTTTGATCGGGCAGGATCCCTATAAACTAAGGATTTCGCAGGACGACATCGCGAGTCTGACGCCCATTGATGACGTCCGAGGGACGGCATCGTACCGGTTCGAAGCGGTGCGTCATCAAGTTCAGCGCGCAATTCACAAGGCGGTTACGTCATGAACAAAGCGTTGTCAGATACCCCGGTTCCATTCCAACTGAACGGTCGAGAGGCGGCCCCACTCGTCGCACCTGGCCAACGATTGTCCGAGGTTTTGCGTGAAAGTTTGGGTCAGCGTGATGTCAAGATCGGCTGCGACGCAGGGGATTGCGGGGCGTGTACCGTACTGATCGATGGTGACCCAGTTTGCGCCTGCCTGACCCCGGCGCATCAGGTTGCAGGGCGCAAGGTCGAGACTGTGCAGGGGTTGAACGCCCAAGACCCCGTTGCCACGAGGTTAAAGCAGAGTTTTCTGGATCATGGTGCGGCGCAATGCGGTATATGTACACCGGGTATGATCGTGTCCGCTGTCGCGCTTTTGCGAGATGTGCCTGCGCCCACCGAGGCGCAGGTGCAAGACGCTTTGGGTGGCGTGCTGTGTCGCTGCACGGGCTACCGCAAAATCATCGACGCTGTCATGGGCGCGCCTGCCATGGCAACCGAAATAGCAGGCCAGGTGGGTGACGCGATCCAACACTTGGATGGGATCGAAAAGGTCTCAGCTGTCGTGAAATATGGGGACGACGTGGCGCCGGCCGGGTGCCTTGAGGTTATGGTAATCCGCTCGCCCTTTGCGCGGGCAACCTTCGAAATCGGTGATCTTGAGGGGTTTGCGCAGGCGGCTGGGCTGGACGCGGTCCTGACGGTGGCGGATGTTCCGGGCCAGAATTGTTTTGGTGTGATCCCGGGATTCGAGGATCAGCCCGTTTTTGCCGAGAGAGAAACTCGGTTCCGGGGTGAGGCGGTCGCTGCCCTGGTCGGCTCGCGGGATGCTCTGCGCGCGATTGATCCTGACGTATTGCCGATCGTTTGGACTGAGTTGCCTGCAACTCAGGACATGGGCGCAGCTCAGGGTGTCTCTGCGGCACAGTTGCATGACGGGCGGAATAACAACGTGATGTGCACCGGGTTTGTGACCTGCGGCGACCCTGAGGCGGCGCTGGAGCGTGCCTATGTGACTATGGAAGGCCGATTTCAAAGCGGCTTTGTGGAACATGCCTATATAGAGCCAGAAGCGGGGTTTGCAGAACTCGTAGACGGTCGTCTTGAGGTGCATGCCTGCACGCAGGCCCCGGTGATGGATCTTGACGGGCTTTCGCTTGTTCTGGGGTTGGATCGCGCCAAAATCCGGGTGGTTCCTACTGCTGTTGGCGGCGGATTTGGTGCCAAGTTGGATATGAGCGTTCAGCCTTATCTGGCGCTTGCGGCGATTAATACAGGCAAGCCGGTACGGCTTTGTTATTCACGCACGGAATCCATGCAAAGCTCGACCAAGCGGCACCCGTGCGACATCACACTCAGGATCGGAGCTGATGAAGATGGCAAGCTGTGCGGCTTTGACTTTCGCGGCAGCTTCGACACTGGTGCTTATGCCAGTTGGGGGCCAACGGTGGCGAACCGGGTTCCGGTCCATGCCTCGGGTCCATATCGCGTTGCGGACTATGTAGCGCAGGCCAAGGGCGTTCACACCAACAACCCGCCATCCGGTGCGTTTCGTGGTTTTGGCGTGCCGCAATCGGCCATCGCGCAAGAAAGTCTTTTTGACGAACTGGCCGAGAAATTGGGAATGGACGCGCTGGAATTCCGCATAGCAAACGCATTGGACAATGATGTGCCGACCGTGTGCGAGCAGGTTTTTGATCAGGGCGTCGGGATCAAGTCTTGTCTTGAGGCGTTGCGGCCTGCCTGGGATTTAGAACGTGCAGAGGCCGAGGGCTTCAACGCCCGCAACGAAAAGCTGAAACGCGGCGTCGGCATCGCAAGCGGCTGGTACGGGTGCGGCAACACATCTTTACCAAACCCGTCTACCATCAAATGTGGTATTCGCGCCGATGGCACAGTGGTCTTGCATCAGGGTGCGATGGATATTGGTCAGGGGGCCAACACCGTCATCACGCAGATATTTGCAACCGCGCTTGGGGTCGAAGCAGGTCAGATCACGCGCGTTGGCGCGGATACGGATGTAACACCGGACGCGGGCAAAACCTCGGCCTCGCGCCAGACTTTTGTCTCGGGTAATGCGGCGCGGCTTTCGGGCAAAGCGTTGCGGGCTGCGATCTTGGAGCGTTTGAATGTGGCAGAGGATGCGGTTCTGGACTTCAAAGCCGGAGAGATCCATGCAACCGATGCCGCAGGATCTCATGTTCTTACCCTGTCTGCGCTTGCAGCCGATGAGGACGGTTTTGTTCTGCGCGCGGAAGAAAGCTATGATCCTCCGACAAAACCCCTGGACGAGAACGGACAAGGGCATCCTTACGCCCAATTCGGTTATGCCGCGCATTTGGCCGTGGTCGAGGTAGATATCGCGCTGGGCATTGTTCGACCTGTGAAATTTGTCGCGGCTCATGACGTCGGCCAGGCTATCAATCCGATGCTGGTGGAAGGGCAGATTCATGGTGGGATTGCTCAGGGGCTTGGCATGGCGCTGATGGAAGAATACATCCCCGGCCGGACTGAGAACCTGCATGACTATCTGATCCCGACCATTGGGGATATCCCTCCGATTGAAACGATCATCATCGAAGAGGCTGATGCGCATGGGCCTTTCGGGGCCAAGGGTCTGGGAGAGCACGTCTTGATCCCCACCGCGCCTGCGCTTTTGAACGCGATCAAACACGCGACAGGGGTGCGGTTGTACAAAGGCCCTGCGACCCCCTGCGTCGTTCATGAGGCCCTGAAGAAGAGCGTGACGCAATGACCAATGCTTCGAAGCCCGAAAAGATTCGCTGCGATGCCTGCCCAGTGATGTGCTACATCGCCGACGGCAAGTCCGGCGCTTGTGACCGCTATGCAAACCATGGTGGTGAACTGGTACGGTTGGATCCGCTGACCATCATCCAAAGCGGGCAGGAACTTGTACCGTTTATGGGAGAGGGCGCGTCCGCGGATTGGGATGGGGACATCTTTAAAGGAGAGCGTCAGTTTGTTACTGCCGTTGGCGCAGGAACAACCTATCCCGATTACAAGCCCGCCCCCTTCATCGCCAGTCAGAAGGTTGAAGGTGTCGATATGGTCACGGTCGTGACCGAGGGGATCTTTAGCTATTGCGGTGTGAAGGTAAAAATCGACACCGACCGCCATATTGGCCACGAACGCGATGTGGTGCGCGTGGATGGCGAGCCGATCGGCCATGTAATGACATCGGAATACGGGTCAAAGATGTTGTCTTTGGGTGGTGTCGAGCACCTGACGGGTGGCAGCAAGAAAGAAGGCCGTGTGACTTGTGACGCGCTGCTGCGGCTGTGCAACCGAGAACCAGTGACCATGATGATCGGCGAAGAGGATCACGCGACAGAAGTCGTGGTGCAGGCGGGTCAACCCCCGATCATAAATGGCGTTACCGAAAGCCTGATGCGCGTGGGCTGCGGCTCGGCCACCATTGGCATGTTCCCGAAACAGTGGATCGGCCATGTGGACGACGTTGTGGTGGTGGACGATCACATAACCGGCGTTCTCAGTGAGCACGAAACAGGCAAGCAGCTAGACGTGCCGGCGACCGGGATCAAGATCAAGGGGCGCCGCTCGACGCCGGGGCGGTATTTTCAGGTGGCAGAACCCGGAACAGGGTGGGGCGGCACGGATATTGAAGATCCTCTGGCGATCCTCGGCCCGTTCAATCCCAAAACAGCCTGGGAAGGGTTGCGGTTGTTCATGGTGTCGACCACCGGTGAGCAATTCTCATATTACGAGCTTGATGCTGATCTTGTTCCGCAACAGCGTGAGGTGCCCGCGAAACTTGCGTCCTCGGCGGCGTTGATCGCGGAGAACTGCGAACCATCGGTTTGCTCGGTCCTGTTCATGGGCGGGGCAGGGGGATCGCTGCGGGCGGGTGTCACGGAAAACCCAGTGCGTCTGACCAAATCGGTTAAGGAGGCGCTGACGCATGTGTCCTGCGGTGGGGCGGATGCCTATGTTTGGCCCGGCGGCGGTATCACTGTGATGGTGGATGTTCTGGACATGCCAACCAATTCTTTTGGCTACGTGCCAACGCCTGCTCTGGTCGCGCCCATCGAGTTCACCCTGCGCGTGAGCGACTATGCCGCTTTGGGCGGGCACGTCGACCATATGCGGCAGGTGAGTGACATAAACTCTGATCAGGCCCGTCATGTGCGGCAAAATCCCAAAGCGGGCAATCCAATGGACCTTGGCAACTACCGCTGGAAGGCAGACGCGGAATGAAACCGCACGCGCGCCTGTTGCCCGATGGCCAGCGCTTGCATTTGCAGCATGGCCCCAGCGATCTGATTGTATGGGCGGATGGCGCGCGGGATCACGCGTATCGGGCCGCAATGCGTCGGTTCGAAACCATTATTGCCGAGGTGGTCGAGGAGCTGCCTGACCTTCGTGCGATGTTGTCACCATTTACCAACCGCCCCAAAGGCGCGGTGGCACGCCGAATGCATGATGCGTGTCTGCCTTTGATGCATGTAGGCAATCTAACCCGGATGGCCGCCGTGGCGGGAAGCATAGCAGACGAGGTTCTTGCGGCCATGACCAAAAACGCGGATATCACCCGCGCTTATGTCAATAACGGTGGCGACATTGCCTTACATCTGACGCCGGGAACCTCGTTCAAAACAGCGATCAAGGCCCATGACGGTAGCGATTTGGGCCGGATCGAGGTCACAGGTGCGGATCGAATCGGCGGTATCGCGACGTCGGGCCGCCACGGGCGTAGCCTGTCGTTGGGTATTGCAGACAGCGTGACAGTTCTTGCTAACTCTGCCGCCGAGGCTGATGCCGCAGCAACACTTGTTGCCAATGCAGTGGATGTGCCAGGGCACCCTTCGGTCAGCCGTCGCGCAGCCAGCGGGGTTGACGAGAACAGCGATCTTGGGGGCTTGCCTGTGGTTGTCGGTTGTGGCGCTTTATCGGCCAGCGAGTGCCAGCAAGCATTGGCCTTCGGTGTCCGTCGCGCAACATCGTTAAAGACCCACGGTTGCCTTAGAACTGCGGCACTGTTCCTTCAAGGCCACGCCGTCACGACCGGCGCACATATTTTACCCATTCAACACGAGATCCAAAATGTCCCAACTTAACGTCCGAAAGACCGCCTATTCCGTTGAGGAGATTTTCCACGAAGGTGGCCCTGTGCCTGCAACACCCTTGCGCCGGGCGGCGGCGATCGCGATCATCGAGAACCCGTTTGCAGGGCGGTACGAGCCCGACATTCAGTGGTTCATGGAGGACCTCAAGCCGCTGGGATTGAAAATGGCAAAGCGTCTGGTCGAGATGCTGGGAGGCGCTGACAAAATCGAAGGTTATGGCAAAGGCGCAATGATTGGAGAGGCCGGTGAGTTGGAGCATGGTGCACTGTGGCACGCGCCCGGTGGATACGCGATGCGCGAGCTTCTGGACAACTCGAATGCGATTGTGCCCTCATCCAAAAAGGTCGCCGGTGTGGGTGGGCGGCTGGATGTGCCGATCACCCATATCAATGCTTTATACGTGCGCAGCCATTTTGACAGCATGGAAGTTGGCTTGAATGACGCACCCAAGGCGGGCGAGATGGCCGTTATTCTTGTCATGAGCACTGGGCCCCGCATCCACGACCGGGCTGGTGGCCTGGCTGCAAAAGACATCAAAGGAGAGGATGGGCTGAGATGAATGCCAAGATCCGCAAAATTGCCGTGAACATCGAAGAAACCCATACCGAAATCGGGCGCAAGATCGACCCGGCCACGCGCAAAGCAGTTGCAGTGGCCGTGATCGAGAACCCGTTTGCAGGTGCTTATCAGGAAGACCTGAGTGCGCTGATGGAGATAGGCGCGGAATTGGGTGCGTTGTTGGGTCGCAAATGCGTCGAAGCCCTTGGTATCGCGCCCGAGCAAGCTGAAAGCTATGGTAAGTCGGCCATGGTGGGGGAGAATGGCGAATTGGAACACGCCGCTGCAATTCTGCATCCCAAACTGGGCGCACCACTGCGCAAAGAAGTAGAGAAAGGAGCGGCCTTGGTGCCGTCCTCGAAAAAGATGGGCTCTCCGGGTCAGGTGCTGGATGTGCCACTTGGGCACAAGGATGCGGCCTATGTGCGCAGCCATTTCGACGGGATTGAAGTGCGCCTGAATGATGCGCCGCGCGCAAACGAGATTATGGTAGCTGTGGCAGTGACTGACAGCGGGCGGCCGCTACCGCGAGTTGGTGGCTTGACCCATGACGACGCAGAAGGCAAAGACGGGCTTCGTTAGGAGCACTTATGTCAGACAGCGTCGATCCCTACCGTCTTGAAGATCAGGTCGGATACCTATTGCGGTTGGCCAGCCAACGCCATTCGATCATCTTTCAGAACCGCATCTCCAGAGATTTGACGCCCACTCAGTTTTCCACGCTGATCCGCGTGGCCGAGAAGAAAGAGGTTTCGCAAAATCAGCTGGGCCGACTTGCGGCAATGGATATCGCGACGATCAAAGGGGTGGTCGACCGGCTGAAGGCCAAGGGTCTGTTGCAAGCGACTGCCGATCCCGGAGACAAAAGACGCTCGATCATTTCATTGACCGATGCGGGTGCGCAATTGATAGACCAGCTTTATGCAGATGGGTTAGGGATCTCACAGGAAACGCTGGCGCCGCTCAAGAAATCTGAACAAAAAACGCTTTTGACATTGCTCAGAAAGATCACCTGACCTTCCGTCGTGCTTAGAGGATGCGTTCCGGCAGGCGTTGCGCTGGAGGTGTGTTGCGTGAACGCTCCGAGCGGATCACACCGTCGATGATCGTCATGCCGACACCGGGCAGGTTCCCTTGCGCAACGCTTTCCAGCATTGTTTTCCCCGGTGCGTGCTGGGCCTGGTCCATAAGGACAAAATCGGCGCACAGGCCTTTTTCGATCAGGCCCACATTCAGATCCCGCTGTCGTGCGGTATTGCCGTTTCCAAAGCAAAAGGCGATCTCGGCCGGGACATTTCCAAAGGCTGACAGCATCGCGATCATGCGCAGGATGCCAAGGGGCTGTACACCTGACCCTGCTGGCCCGTCAGTGCCCAGGATCACCTGATCCAGCTTGCCAAGTTCACGCGCTGTGTTCACGGTCAGCACAGCAGCGCGTTCATTACCGTTATGCACGATTTCAAAGGCTTGCTTGGTGCAGGTTTCACACAGGCAGATGATTTGGTCATCGGGCAGCGCCGAGTGACCGCCATTGATGTGGCCGATCACATCCGTACCCGTTTCGATCACCATATCTGCGTCAATGAGACCGGACCCGGGGATGGACGGCCCCCCGGTATGGATTGTTGACTGAATACCGTATTTGCGGGCCCATTCGACCATCTGGTTCGCGGTTTTGCCATCTTTGACCGACCCCAGGCCAACTTCGCCCAGGTATTTCACGCCAGCATTCGCCAGCTCTGCAAAATCCTCTTCGACCATACCATGTTCGATCACTGGGGCACCTGCGTGAACCTTGACGCCTGAGGGGCGAAAATTCTCGTACCAACGCTGTGCTGCAATCGACATCGCTTTGAGGCCGATCACATCTTTGGGTCGGCCGGGCATGTGGACCTCTCCGGCCGAGATCATCGTGGTCACGCCCCCATTCAAGGTGGAGTCAATCCAGTGGAGTTGCTGTTGTCGCGGGGTGTAATCGCCGACAACCGGATGCACATGACTGTCGATCAAACCGGGGGCCAGCGTCACTCCATGCGCGTCAACAACACAGGTCGGGTCGTCTGTATCAAGGTCCTTTTCATAACCCCACGCATCGATCTTGCCGTCGATCGCAATCAAACAATCGCCGTCAAAGATTGGGTCTTCCATCTTGCCGGACAGGATCATACCGATGTTCTTGATGACCAGTTTTTCCATAGGACCCTCCCGATATTCATTAGTATACGAATATAGTATGCAAGCGCGCGTCAAGAAAATTCTGGCGCGAGCCTCAAACATCGCAAAGCAATTGGCAGAGCGGTGTATCGAAACTCAGTCATTAGCGTGCGAGGGATAAGACACCCGGCCTAAGGTACATCTGAAAATTGAACGGGGGCCGTGTGTTGTCCTTTGACAGCCATCATCTCTTACCTAGTGCGTTAAAGGTCGAATCTGTAGGTCAAAGCAACAGGTGCTGCTTCGAAAACATAAGGGCGGTGGTCGTTGGAGTTCAGTGCGACGGTAAGAACATAGTCGCCGGGCGCAAGAGCACCGACCTCAAAGCGCTCTTCATAAAGGCGGCCCAACTTAAAACCGTTCAGATAGATATGCGCGTGCCCCTGACCATCGACATGTGGTGCGCTATCCTCAATGAGGACAAACTCGAAATTCTCAACACTGATTTCAACGGCGAACCCGTCTGTGCTGACATCTGGATCTTGCGCCAGCTCGATGGTTGGACTGGGTGAAACAGCGATCCCGTTGGACATACTGTGATCCATTCCTCGCGCGCCACCGGTCGCTTCGGGGTGCAAGATGCGGGCGACAACTTCGGTGCCGTCATCAAATTTCAGCGCAAGCGCATGGTACGTGCCTTCGGGGAACGCGCCCTCCGGGACTTGCAACATGACATGAGCGCCATCCATTGCCAGTTGCGCCGTATCACTTCCGGGCACTACAAGTGGTCCGTCACGTCCGGGATTCATTATGGATGTTTGGCCTCCGGAAGGCGACGTGACAGTTAGAAGAGTGCGAGGTTCACCATCGTTTTGCAGGTTCAGCGTAACCATGAACATCGATCCCGAGGCTCCCATCGGGATGGCCCGTCCGTCGCTGACCTTCATTGTGGTTTGCGGCGTACCAGTGAACATGTAAACGAGACCCAACGCAGCCGCGATGCCTGCCACGGCGAACCAGCGTTTTCTCATTTAATCTGCCTCCCCGAACGAAGTTGTGTGTATGCTAACAAAATGGCGCCGATTTTGAAGCCCCTTCTCGCCGCGTTTCTCATTGCAGTATCGAGCGTGGAACCGGCTTTTGCCCATGCGGCTGATCAGGGCTTTGTTCTTTTGTTGCCTACTACCGCCTACATTATCGGCGGAACATTGACCGTAGCAATTACGATCCTGCTTCTTGTTTGCCTCAGGCCCGGCCAGCTTGCAACTGTGCTCAGGCCTATTGTTCTGAATCGAGGGCGAGGAAACAGCACATGGCACCATTGGGGTCAGATTGCCGCGTCCCTCTGCCTGGCAGGGTTGATCCTGATTGGCTTGCGAGGGCCGACGGATCCACAAGCGAACCTGATGCCGCTAATGCTGTGGACAGTATGGTGGATGCTGTTGTTTGTTGTGCAGGCGCTGGTTTTTGATGTCTGGAAATGGGTCAATCCCTGGCCGGGTTTGCATCGCCTTCTGGCCCCGGATCACAAAGCGCTTTTTAGGCTGCCCAAAGAGGTTTCGATCTGGCCGGCGGTTATTCTGGTGGCGGCGTTTCAAGGATTTGTTCTGGCCGATGCGGCACCAAATGACCCCGGTCGACTTGCGCGTGTCGCGTTCGGGTATTGGATGTTCACCTTGGCGGGAATGACCCTGTTTGGGCGCAGACCTTGGCTGGAGCAAGTCGAGTGCTTTTCGGTTTTGTTCAACTTGATCGGCACTATGAGGATCGCGCGCGCCGGTGCGTTTGGTCTGCCGGGGTGGCAGGTGTTTCATGGCAGTAGGTTCGATCTGAGCCATGCAGCTTTGGTTCTTGTAACCTTGGCAGCAGGCAGCTTTGACGGCCTGTACGAGACCTTTTGGTGGTTGGCGCAGATTGGGGTCAACCCGTTGGAATACCCGGGCCGGACGGCATTGATCTGGCCGACAACGGTGGGCCTTTATGGCAGCGTCCTGCTGCTGAGTTGCGTGTTTGGGTTTGCCGTGTTTTCAGGAACCGTACTGGTGCGCGAGAAAATACCCTTCAAAAACGCGTTCATTCACTTTTCCATCACTTTGCTGCCGATTGCGATTGGTTATCATTTTGCCCACTACTTCGTGACGTTCCTTGTGCAAATACAGGTTGTGATCGCAACATTGGCGGACCCTTTTGCGCTTGGCTGGAACCTGTTCGGGCTTGGCAGTCGTCGGGTCATGGTTGGGTTTTTGACGGTCCCCGGCACTGTGAAGGCCATTTGGCTTACTCAGGCCGGGGTCGTGGTGATGTCCCATGTGCTGGCGGTCATACTCAGCCACCGGACGGCTGAAACCTTTTGCCACACGCGCCGGGACATACTTGTGTTGCAATTGGGCCTGTCTATCCTGATGATTTGCTATACGATTTTCGGGTTGTGGCTACTAGCAAGTCCACGCGGCGCTTAAAAAAGTAGACAACTCGTTAGCATACATACAAACTGATCACAAAAGAGGCGAAGCACCGCCCTATAAACAACAGAGGAGATGAACGTCATGACAAAGACCTCAAATATCAGTCGCCGCAAGACATTGCTGGGTCTGGGGGCCGGTGCAGGAGCTTTGGCGGCAGGCGGTGTGCTGCCCGGTTCGCTTGGTTTTGCACAAGCGCAAAGCTCGGCTCCGATCAAGATTGGGTTCCAGAAGCACGCGACCGGCATCGGTGCGGCATATGGACGATGGTATGACGTTGCGACGAACGCCGCTGCTGCGCGCATCAACGAGATGGGTGGTATCAATGGGCGTCCTGTCGAGATCATCACCGAAGACGACGCGACCGACCCCGGTCGCGGTGCCGAAGTGTTAGAAAAATTCACCAACCAGCACGAAGTTGACGTTGCCTTCGGCACCCTGTTCAGCCACGTCGTGATCGGGTCTGCACCCCGCGCGGGCGAGCTAAAGCTGCCCTATTTTGTTGTCTCCGAAGGTCACCACGTGGCCAGCGGCATGCTAAACCGGTATACGCTGCAACCCGGCATAACAGATGTAAAAAGCCAGGTCATCTCGATGGCGCCTTTTGTGGCTGACAATTTGGGTAAGAAGGTCACGATGATTTATCCTGACTTTGCTTTTGGCCACGATCACCGCGACTTTTTCTCGGAAGCGATCGAAGCGCAGGGTGGTGAGGTTGTTGCGAAGATTGCGATCCCACCCACCGAGACGACCTTCACGCGTTACTTCCCAAACATCCCTCGCGAGACCGAGGTGATTTACCACGTGATGGTAGGACCGGCCGTGCTGACCTTCGTCAAGGAAATGGGCGAGTTCTTTGGGCCCAGCCGACCCGAGATTTTTGGGTTTATCGACAGTCTTGAAGCGGTTGATATCCAAAGCCCGGGTTTGGAGTTCCTTGAAGGTACATATTTCTGGGAAGGTATGCCTCGTTACAAGCAGGCCAACGAATCCGAGGCGGCCTCGGCTTATCGTGCCGCCGTTGGTGTCAATGACAGTGGGGCAGCAATAGATGACCCTTCTAACGTCGCCACTTACGCCCATATGTTCGGGTGTTGGGAAACGCTGCATGTCATCAAAGCCGGTATGGAAGCGGCGGATTATCAGGGCCCTGCAGATCGCGCCAAACTGATCGAAGCGGTCGAGGCAATGAGCGACATGCCTGAATCCATCGAACACCCGCAGGGCGATAAAGTCTTCAACGGCAAGACACATCAGGCCTTTGGCAAACAGTTTATCTCAAAGGTCGGTGGCGGCCGGCTGGATGTAGTGCATACGGCGTCGATCGAGGACGGGTTGTATGAGGATGAGGTGGATTACACCACGCGATCCTTCTGATCCCATCAACAGGCAAAAGCGAGGCAGGGTATGGACTTCGGCCCTCACCTGATGCTCGCCTCCATCGAGGGGGCGGTCATCTCGGCTATTCTTGTGCTGACGGCGATGGGGCTCAGCATCGTGTTTGGCGTCATGCGCGTTGTAAATGTCGCCCATGGCGAATTCTTCATGTTGGGTGCGGTTTTCGCCTGGGCAGTCAGCACGATGATCGGTGGACATGCGGCTTTTGGCTTCGTGGCTGCTTTGCTTATCGTGCCGGTACTGGTCGGATGTATTGCATCGGGGGTGGATCAGTTGATCCTCAAACGGATCGACTATGACGTGGATCGGACCATCGTGGCCACGATTGGCATTTTGTACATCGTGCAACAATCGACGCTGATGCTGTACGGTCCAGAGGCGCGGCCGGTTGAGCCGCCCTTCAATACCCGCCTGGCGCTTCCGTGGTTCGAATTTGGTGCGGACGGGTTCCAGATGATCTGGCCCTGGGGGCTGAGCGTTACGACATACAAGTTGTTCGTGATATTTGCCGCAATTTCGGTGCTGGGGGTGCTTTGGTTCGTACTGACGCGCACCAAGATCGGATTGATCATGCGCGCAACCCAGCAGGATCGCGAAATGGCGCAGGCCTTTGGAGTGCCTGTCAATCGCGTTTACTCCTGGGTCTTTGGATTGGGAGCAGGGCTTGCAGCGCTGGGCGCGGTGCTGGTCGTTCCAATCCAACAGGCCCACTATTTGATGGGCGGAGATCCGTTGTTGTTGGCGTTTATCGTGGTGATCATCGGCGGTCTTGGCAGTTTGCCCGGCACGGTGATTGCAGCTGTTCTGATCGGAATGAGTGACGGCATCATCTCGGTCTTTTTCTCGCCGACCCTAGCTAAAATAATCGCAACTTTCCTTGTGGCAATGGTGCTTGTATTCAGGCCGCAGGGCCTGATGAGGCGGGTGGCGGCCTGATGGTGGTGTCCAGATCAGCCGCTTTGCATTCTTGCGTTTTGCTTGCGCTTGTGGCGCTTTTCTTCGTGCTTCCCGCCTATCACGTGGGTGCATTCTCGCGGATCATGGTGCTGGCGATTTATGCCATCGGATACAACCTGCTTTTTGGCTATACCGGCCTGCTGAGCCTTGGCCACGCCATGTTTTTTGCCGCCGGAATGTACGGCTTTGGGCTGAGCATGAATTTTGGCGGTTTGACCGTTCTGCCTGCCTTTGCTGTCGGAGTTGCCGCCGCAGGGCTGTTGTCCGTCGCTGTTGGCTTTTTGGCGTTGCGCACCATTGGTGTGGCGTTCATGATCGTGACGCTGATGTTTGCTCAAACCTTCTATCTCGTGATCCTTTATTTTGGAGAATATACTCGCGGCGACGAGGGCTTTATCATCCAACAGGCGCAACGCAGCATCGCTGGAATTGACCTGACCACGGAAACGGCGCGCTATTTCACGGCATTTATCCTGTTCGCGATCTGTTTTCTCGCCATGGCGCGTTTGGTGCAAAGCCCTTTTGGCAAGCGCCTCGTCGCCATTCGGGAAAATGAGGAACGTGCCCGGATGCTGGGCTATGACGTGGGGCGGCTGAAGCTTGCCGCGCTGGTTGTATCGGGATTGTTCTCGGGCGTGGCAGGCGCTGCCTATGCGATGCTGTTTGGCTATGTCGGGGCCAGCTTTGCAGCGGTCCATTACTCGATCTTTCCGTTGCTTTGGGTCCTGCTTGGTGGCGCCGGAACTACGGTCGGCCCTCTTATCGGGGTGATCTTCATGTTCTACCTGATCGATGTCTCCAGCAGCTTTACCAATGCCTATATGCTGGTTGCCGGCATTGCTTTGGTTCTTCTTACCCTGTTCGCCCCGCAAGGCATTGCGGGCACATTGCGCAAGAGAGCTGTGTCATGGCTGCCGTAAGTATCCTCGAAACCAAAGGTCTGACAAAGATTTATGGCGGGCTTCAGGCCAACACCGACATAGATTTTTCCCTGCGGCGGAATGCGATAACTGCGTTGATCGGTCCCAACGGGGCTGGCAAATCGACCTTCGTTGGTATGGTCAGCGGGCGCACGAAACCGACCAATGGCAGCGTTTTTTTTGAGGGCCAGGACATCAGCCGTTTGCCTGCACATAAACGTATACAACTGGGCATGGCTTACACGTTTCAGATTACATCGATCTTTCCCGGGCTGACGGTCGAAGACAACGTCGCCCTAGCGGCAGGCCGGAAGCTGGCGCACGACAAGACGGCCCATGCTCAAAAGACCGCCGCCGTTCTGGACAAGATTGGATTGGGGGACCGGGCTGATCAGGTTGCCTCGGATCTCAGCTATGGCCATCAACGGGTGCTGGAAATTGCTATGGGTCTGGCGCAAGACCCAAAGCTGTTCATCCTTGACGAACCGACACAGGGTTTGGCCGAAGGCGAAGTGGATGCATTTGTGACGCTGATGCGGACAATGGCCAAAGAGACAACAATCCTACTGATCGAACACAATATGCGTGTAGTCACCGAGACCGCCGACCATGTAGCTGTGCTGGATCAAGGTCGCCTTTTAGCCTCGGGAACTGTTGACGAAATCCACGCGAATGCGGCGGTGCAAGCCGCATATCTCGGGACAACTGCCAATGCTTGAGGTCACTGATATTCACACCGGCTATGGTCAGGTAAAAGTTCTTTTCGGTGTGTCTTTGTCGGTCAAGGCCGGGGAAATACACTGTCTCATGGGCCGCAACGGGGCCGGGAAAACGACTCTGCTCAAGGCCATTATGGGCCAACTACCCTTGAACCAAGGTGAAGTCACGCTGGATGGGGAACGTCTCAGTGGCTTGCCGGCGCACCTCGTGCCCAAACGCGGCATAGGCTACATCCCGCAGGGTCGGCGGCTTTTCCCTGAGCTGACTGTTTCAGAGAACATCGAAATGGGTCTGATGGCACGCGGCGAAGGCGCGAACACTCGAGACTGGGTTCTGGAACTTTTCCCTCGGCTGAAAGAGCGCCTGGACCAAGTCGCTACCACGCTTTCGGGGGGCGAACAGCAGATGCTGGCAACAGCCCGCGCGCTGTGCCTGCGCCCTAAAGTCCTGCTACTGGATGAACCGACCGAAGGTCTGCAACCTTCGATGATCGAACAGATCCGACAAGTGGTCGTCAAAATGAAGGCGCAAGGCTATGCCATCATTCTGGTAGAGCAGCGGATTGATGCGGTTATGTCGATAGCAGACCGTATCACGTTCATTGAAAACGGTCAGGATCGCGAAACCGTTGCACCTGCGAATGTCGCTCAGGATGGAACGATCCTCACCAAGTACCTTGGTGTTTGAATGATGGTGACCGCTAGTGCTTGATCCGTGCTTCACGCGGACAAAAGTGTTTGCTCAACTGTCATCGTCTCGTTCTGGAATGCCCCCCTTGGCAGGGTGGCGAATAGTCCAGGTCCGTGCCGCGAATGGAGCGCCATTCCAAGTTGCCGTAAGGTTGGCATGAACAGTAGTAACGCCACGTGATGCGCTTGCAAGAAGGGACACGCGAACATCGGCAGTTCCGTCCGTGCGCTCAAACACCATCCGATGATCGACTTGGGTTCGCTGGTGTTCGTGCGAATCCAGCGACGTTGTGTGGGACATGCGCGTCTCATACCCAAATGTTGTCCCGATGTCTGGATAGAAAACCTGCATCATCGGCTGATGCCATCCAACCTCGTGACTGCCGGCTATTTGTTTATTCCAACGCACCAGATTGTTTGACGTAACAACCTTGTGCGAAGGCTTTTTGGGCAGCGGTTCAGGCGGCGGCAATTGCGCTGACAAGTCCATGGTGGCACCATTAAAAACAGGCAATTTCAGCGCGCCATCTTGTATTACAATATCTTGCGGTGGTGCGTGCAAATGTAAATGCGGCCACATGCCCGAAGACAAGGCAAGCCGCAGACGGTGCCCTTTTCGAACGCGATAAGCTGTCGTGTGCAGGCGCATCGAAAAATCCACCCGGCCCGGTTGATCGGGTTGCGATCGACTGTCCAGGTTTTCATCAAGGGCCAGATTGCGCACGCCATAACTGATCCGTGCCACCTCATCGTTTGCGTTGACGTCGCTTAGCCGGGCTGCGACAACCGCAGGATAGCCCTTTACGTCAGCTGAAAGGGTCAAGTCCGCTGCGCCGTACAGCACAAGATCTTCGGACAGCGGGGCTGTTTCAAAAACCAAAGACCGTGCGTCGTCGTCGGACTGGTCCAGAGGCAAACCACCTGCGCGTCCGAAATATCCCGTATCCCCGGACATCTGCCCAACGTTTCGCGAGTTTGGTAACACCCAAGGCGCGTGACCTGCAGACGACTCGAGGCTGGTTAAAGAGACTGTCTGAGGGTCAACATGCTCGATCGTCGGGCCGCTTTCGATCCAGTTGCCTTGCCGTTCAACCAGCGTATCGCCCGGCGTATCGAATTCGCGCAGCCAGACTCGCAACTGCGGCCAATCCGGTGTTTTCGGAGTGTCTGGTTTCAGCCAATGATCCCACCAATCCAGTGCCAAACGCTGAAACCCAATCGCCGGTCCCGGTGCGCCGTGATCGGGATAGTGGTGCCCCCAAGGGCCCACCACCCCCCACACCAGGTCAGGGCGCGCATCGACCATTGTCATGACAGAGTTTGAATACCGATCGCTCCAACCCCCTACGGATAGGATCGGTACGGAAAACGCATCTGTCTCGTGAATTACAGACCCATGTCGCCAGTATGCACCGCGTGCGTCCTCGCGTAGCCAGTTTTCCAAAGGAAAGGAGAGGTTTTCAACGCGCTCTTGCCACAAGGTTTTCCAGCCTGCCCCAACGTTTTGTGTCGGAGGTGAGGCCAGAATGGATGGCAAGGTTGCACCCCATTCGAACGTATCCGTTAAAACGCATCCACCCATATAGTGGATGTCGTCCTCGAACCGGTCATGTGTGGCGCAAACAGCGATTGTCGCCTTCAAAGCGTCTGGCGCATTTGCGCTGGCCTGCAGCGAGGCCGTGCCACCCCACGACGTACCAAACATCCCGACGCGGCCGTTGCACCAGGGCTGCGCGGCCAGCCAATCGATGACCTGTCGCGCGTCATCCAGTTCTTCTGGCGCGTACATATCCGACATATGTCCTTCGCTGTCGCCAGACCCACGCATGTCCACCCGAATGCATGCATACCCATGGGCAGCAAAAAAAGGGTGGTTCCGTTCATCGCGCGCGCGCACCATGTCTGTCTTGCGATAGGGGATGTATTCTAAGATGGCGGGGACAGGCCTTTGCGTCACAGGGCGCCACAACCGGGCGGCCAGTCGCACTCCATCCGGCATTCTGATCCACAGATGGTCCGTCTCTGTAACGTCAAAAGGATGTTCGGTTTGGTCCGCCATAGTGATCCGCCACATGCGTTTTGTGTTCGAGCCAGTTCTGCAAATCCCAAGAATATTTGCAATACAGTACATTCATTCATTTTAAAATAGAATTTGACTTTAAAATTCCAGTCTGATTTCAATTTTGGAGAAAATAGATCGCTTGACCTAAATCCGGAGAGCCAAATGCCATCTGACAATGTCGTCGCTTTGCCATCTGCAATTTCTTCGCTGGGCAGTGAGGTTCGACAGTTGCGCAAGGCTCGCCAACTCACTCTCAAACAGTTGAGCGAAGAGGCGGGTATTTCGCTCAGCCATGTGTCGGCGATTGAACGCGGTGTATCCAAACCTTCGGTTGACGTCCTGCAAGACATTGCGAGCGCCTTAGGCGTCACGCCTGACTGGTTTTTTGCCCGACGCGCCGGTGCTGGACCGATGGAGCAAGCGTTTGTTGTGCGTGCTCAGAACCGCCGTGCCCTTAATACACTTTACGGTCAGGATGCGGCAGAGCTTGGCTATACCGACCAATTGTTGTCCAGCTCGATTGGTGGGCAGTTTTACATGGGTATGGCGGTCTATGCGCCGCATTCAGAACGCCCCGAGGATCCTTTGCAGGAACACGAAGGTGAAGAACACGGGTTGGTTCTTGAGGGCGAGCTGGAAATGCAGATCGGTGATGAATTCATTACTCTGCGCGCCGGGGACAGCTACAGTTTTGACGCACGTATTCCGCACCATGCCCGCAATCGAACAGACCGGGTCTGCCGCCTGATCTGGGCAGTCTCACCAGTGGTCATTCCAAAGGATGTCGCGGTGACCAATGCTGCGGAACAGGAGACGCGGCAATGACCCGCGATGTTCTGTTACAGCCCTACCAATTGAAGCACCTGACCTTGAAAAACAGGATCATGACCACCAGTCATGAGCCAGCATATCCCGAAGATGGAATGCCCAAGGAACGTTACCGCGCCTATCACGAAATGCGTGCGAAAGCGGGTGTTGCCATGACGATGACCGCAGGTTCTGCCACTGTCAGCCGGGACAGCCCGCCAGTCTTCAACAACATCCTTGCCTACAAGGACGAGGTGGTGCGCTGGATGGGTGAACTGACCGACGCCTGCCATGTCCATGGTTGTGCCGTGATGATCCAGCTGACCCATCTGGGGCGGCGCACCGGTTGGAACAAGGGCGATTGGCTGCCGTCTCTGTCGCCGTCGCATTATCGTGAACCTGCGCATCGGGCCTTTCCGAAGAAGATGGAAGACTTCGACATCGAGCGGATTGTGACCGATTATGCCGACGCCGCCGAACGGATGCAGGCTGCTGGGTTGGACGGGATCGAGTTGCAGGCCTACGGGCACCTGCTGGATCAGTTCTGGTCGCCGCTGACCAACACGATGGACTCGCCGTTTGGGGGAAATCTCGACGACCGATTGCGCTTTGGTTTCATGGTCTTGGATGCAATTCGCGACCGTGTGGGTCCAGAGTTTATCGTTGGGGTGCGCTACACCGCCGACGAGGTCCAAAAGGGCGGCATTACTCAGGAGGAGGGGTTGGAAATCGCGCGCAGGCTGCGCGATAGCGGTCAGGTTGACTTTCTGAACGTTATTCGCGGGCGCATTCATACCGACCCCGCCATGACGGATGTGATCCCCGTGCAGGGCATGAAAAGTGCGCCACATCTGGATTTTGCCGGGCGCGTGCGGGCCGAGATTGGAATGCCAACTTTTCATGCTTCGCGCATCCCAGATGTGGCGACGGCGCGCCATGCCGTGGCCTCGGGCCTATTGGATATGGTCGGGATGACCCGTGCCCACATGGCAGATCCGTTGATTGTGTCCAAGATACAAGCCGGGCAGGAGGATGACATCCGACCTTGCGTAGGGGCGACCTATTGCTTGGATCGCATCTATCAGGCTGGTGAAGCATTATGTATTCACAACCCGGCAACCGGGCGCGAATTGACCATGCCACATATCATACCGGTGGCTGAAACACGTCGTCGCGCGGTCATTGTGGGCGCAGGTCCGGGTGGGCTTGAAGCAGCGCGCGTTGCAGCAGAGCGCGGGCATGAAGTCACCGTTCTAGAGGCCGCACCTGAACCCGGCGGACAGGTGCGCCTGACCGCGCAATCCAAACGCCGGGCCGAAATGATCGGGATCATCGACTGGCGCATGGCCCAATGTGCGGCGCGGGACGTGAAATTTCATTTTAACACCTTCGCCGATGTCGCGGACGTAACCGCGCTGTCGCCGGACATGGTTGTGATCGCAACGGGTGGTTTGCCCGAGACGACGATCCTCGATTCGGGCAATGAACTGGCGATTTCTGCTTGGGACATTCTGTCTGGCGATGTGCAGCCGGGTGAAAACGTGCTGATCTATGATGATGCGGGGGACCATCCTGCGCTGATGGCGGCCGAAGTTATCGCCGCCACCGGCGCGCGTGTCGAAATCATGACACGTGATCGCAGTTTCGCGCCGGAAGTGATGGCGATGAACCTGGTGCCGTATATGCGTGCGCTGCAAAAGACCGGCGCCGTTTTCACGGTGACACGTACACTGAACGCGATCGAGAAATCCGGCAATCAGCTATTGGCCCATGTCGGTACCGATTACTCGGACCTGAGAGAGAAACAGTATTACGATCAGATAGTTGTCAATCAGGGCACCCTACCGCTGGGCGACCTTTACTTTGATCTCAAACCGCTTTCGCGCAATAGGGGTGCCGTAGATCAAGGCGCACTTGTCTCGGGCACGGGCCAATTGTTTCCACAGTCAAACCCCGAGGCGGAATTTGACCTCTATCGTATCGGAGACGCCGTATCGGCACGCAACATTCACGCTGCAATCTATGACGCGCTGCGGATTGGAATTCGGTGGTGACATGCGTGCAAAACCAAGTTTTGTAGACGAGTTTGAAAAGCAATAAAGGAAAAATTAGCAAAAATTCTTGCGAAAAAGAAAAGTTGTCGTAGCATTCCTGAAACACCTAGTAACCGAAGGGAGGATTCGTGAGCCAGGGCGCATCAAGAAAATACAGCCGTACTGCGAGCGAAGAGGGCCTGGCGGCCTTTGGGGCCGAGGTACGTCAGCTGCGCAAAGCACGTCAGATGACACTGGCCGAGCTTGCGACCAGCAGCGGTGTTTCGATCAGCCATCTCAGCGCAATCGAGCGCGGAACGGTCAGCGCCTCGCTCAACAAAATCTCGCGAATTGCGGACGCTCTGGGCGTGCCAGAGGAATGGTTTTTCAATCACCGCCCCGGATCCGGCCCGTTAGAGCGCGCCTATGTTGTGCGGCAGTCCAACCGCCGCAATCTGAACCTGCTGTATGATGAGCCCATCGAGCAGTCGGGCTATGCAGATCAGTTGCTGTCCAGCTCTATCGGTGGCGGGTTCTGTCTGGGCGTGTCGGACTATCGCCCCTATTCCGAGCAGGTTGTTGACCAGTACTTCTCGCGCGATGGCGAGATGCACGGGGTCATTCTGGATGGTGAATTGGAATTGGTGATGGAAGATGAAACCGTCACCTTGCGCACGGGTGACAGCTTTAGCTTTCCCGGTGAAATCCTGCACGTCCTGCGCAACGTAACTGACCAACCTGCGCGTATGATCTGGGTGAACTCACCCGTGATCATTCCAAGATTCTCAGCGCTTGGCGCTGACGAGCAACTGCCACAGTCACACAAGAAAAAGAACGGATAACGCCTGCTGGCACCTGAAGTCGCGGGCTCTGCCCGCAAGCAACCACGCCGGACAGATGCCCGGATACGAAGACAAACAGGGAGTAAGCAAATGAGTTCGATTTTCAAAGGGGACGTTTCCCGACGCTCCGTTTTGGCCGGAGCTGGCGCATTGGGCGCAGCCAGCCTTGCCTTTCCGCATATGGCCGTCAGCGCCGATGGGACGGTTCTGACCATCCGGTCTTATAGTGACCTGCAAGTGTTGGACCCCGCATTTTGGCTGGCGCTGCCCGAAGCCGATATCATGCGGTCGATCTATGCCCCACTGGTGTCGAACCAGCAAGGCGACGATTGGAACTGGCGCCCCGTTGCGGTCGAAAGCATCGAACAGCTGGACGACCTGACCATCGCCTTCAAGCTGCGCGACAATATCGGCTTTACGGACGGCTTTGGCCAAATGACGGCTGACGACGTGAAGTTCTCGATCGAGCGGATTGCTGATCCAGCCAATGAAAGTCCATACGCTGGCGACTGGAGCGCGCTGAAAGAGGTTGAGGTCAAGGACAACCTCTCAGGCCTGATCCATCTGAAAAACAAATTCGTTCCGCTTTGGACGACAACCTTGCCAACACCTGCGTCCTGCATCGTGTCGCGCAAGGCTGTCGGGGAAATCGGCGGCAAGATCGGGTCTGAGCCGGTGGCGCAATCCGGCCAGTATATTCTGACCGAATGGGTGCCCAAACAGAAAACCGTTCTGAAACGCAACCCGGACTGGGCGTATGAGCCGGGCGGATACGAGGAAATTCACATCCTGCCGATCGAAGACCCCTCGACCGCCGAGCTGGGTTTCGAAGCTGGTGATCTGGATTACACTTGGACTTCGGTTTCCTCGCTGCCGCGGCTCAAGGAAAACCCACCTGCGGGGTCGGTCGTCGAAGAAAAACCCTCGTTGGCCTATGTCTGGCTGGGCATGAATCAGGACAACGAAGCGTTGAAAGACGTTCGTATCCGCCGGGCTATCCAGCACGCGATTGACCGGCAAACGGTTGTCGATGCGGCCTATTTCGGGGCTGCCGCCGTTGGCAACGGTATCATCGCACCGGGTCTGCCGGGCAGCCGCGACAGTGTCACCTATGACTATGACCCGGACAAGGCGCGCGAGTTGCTAGCCGAGGCAGGCGCCGAGGGCATGACCGTTACCTTGGACATCCTGAACCAGTCGGAACGTCTGACGGCAGCGCAGGTCATTCAGGCCAATCTGGCCGATGTTGGGATCACCTGCGAGATCAAACAGAATGACAGCGGTACGTTCTGGACACTGGGGTCCAAGGATGGTGATTACTTCATGAACCTGCAACTGGTACTCAGCCGGTTCTCGATGAACCCTGACCCAAGCTGGGCGACGGTCTGGTTCACGCCGGAACAAGTTGGCGTCTGGAACTGGGAACGGTTCAACAACGAGGAATACAAAGCGCTGCACGAAGAAGGTCTGGTCGAAAGCGATGCGGCCAAGCGTGATGAGATCTACAAGAAGATGCAGGGTCTCATGGATGAAAGCGGCTGCTACGTCTTCCTGACGCATGAGGTAGTTGGCCTGATCCACAAGGATACGGTCGATCCGGGCCTCAAGCCGAATGGCGAGCCGTTGTTGCCGCTGTTCAAACCCGCCTAATCCACGCAAGCGGGCGGCATCCAACTGCCGCCCGTCCGCCAATAGGGGGCGCGTATGCTAAGCTATTTTTTCAAACGGCTTGGACTGGCTGCTGCGATTGTCTCGGTCGCCATGTTCCTGCTGTTTTGCATGATCTACCTGATCCCGGGCGATCCGGCCTCGGTAGCATTGGGCCCTCGGGCGACCGAGGAAATGCGCGCTGCCCTGCGCGAGAAGATGGGGCTGAACCAGCCAGTTCTGGTTCAGTTCTGGAATTTCTACATCGGAGCATGGACAGGTGATCTTGGGGATGAGGTTCTATCTGGCCGTCCCGTCACCACGGTTGTCTTCGAACAACTGCCCTACACGCTGGCCCTGATCGTCGGTGGCATCACGTGGTCGGTGGCGCTTGGTATCCCGCTAGGCTGCTGGGCTGCGGTCAGCCGCGGCAGCTGGGCCGACCGTATTGTAGGCATTCTCTCGGTGGCTGTGATCGCCGTGCCTTCGTTCGTGATTGCGATATATGCCCTGTTGATCTTTTCTGTTGAGCTACGCTGGCTGCCTGCTATCGGCGCGGGCGAACCCGGCGATTTGGGCGATCAATTGACCCACCTGATCCTGCCTTCCCTGGCGGTTGGTCTGGGCTGGGTTGGCTACATCGCCCGCATGGTCCGCGCCTCGATGCTCGAAGTGCTTGAGGCCAGCCATATTCGCACCGCGCGCGCCTTTGGCCTGCCAGACAGGACGATCACCTATCGCTACGCCCTGTCGATCGCGATCCTGCCCACAGTCACCTTGCTGGGTGTTGGTATCGGTCAGATGCTCTCGTCGGCTGTCTTTGCCGAGATCGTCTTTGCCCGACCCGGCGTTGGCAAGCTGGTCTATGACGCCATCCTAACCCGCAACTTCCCCATTGTGACAGGCACCGTTCTGATCACAACCGTCTTGTTCGTTCTGCTCAACCTGTTGGCAGATCTCATTATCGGAGCTTTGGATCCCCGTGTCAGAAGCAGTTTCTAATCCCGCCCCCGGGCGCATGGCCGAGCTGTGGCGCCCGATCCGCAAAATCCTGCGAGAACCTTTGGGCGCGCTGGGATTGTTCCTTGTCCTGTTTGTCATCTTCGGCGCCGTTTTCGCCGATCTGTTAACCAGTTGGGACCCGACCAAGATTAATCCGCGGGACCGATTTCAGGGACCAAGCGCCAATCACCTGATGGGTACGGATCAGTTGGGCCGGGACCTGTTTGCACGCGTGCTACACGGCGGACGGATTGCCTTGTTTGTCGCGCTGGTCTCGACGGCGGTTTCGCTGGTGATCGGCATCGTTCTCGGTCTGATCGCAGGTTACGGGCCGCGTTGGCTGGACAACCTGATGATCTTGCTGTTCGACGCAATGAAGAGCTTTCCAACCGTCATGCTGGCCCTTGCGCTGGTGACGCTGATGGGGCCGTCACTGACCGCCGTGATGGTTGTTGTCGTTCTGGTCACCGTGCCTGGATATGCGCGGATCATCCGAACCCAGACCATTGCATTGAAAACCTCGGAATACGTCACGGCAGCGCAAAGTATGGGCGCGTCATCGGCGCGTATCCTGCGGGTACATATTCTGCCCAACGTGATCGGGCCGCTAGTTATCCTCGCGTCGATGGACATTCCGGTCGTCATCGGGATTGAGGCGGGCATGAGCTTTCTGGGCCTTGGTGTTCGCCCGCCAACCCCAAGCTGGGGCTCGATCCTGAATGACGGGTTCACCAATATCCGCGACACCGCCTGGATCGCGATTGCCGGCGGTGTGCCGATCATCATCACAACGCTGGGCTTTACCTTCCTGGGTGAGACGCTGCGGGACGTGTTTGATCCCCGGCTGAAAGGACGCTGATGACCACGCTGCGCATAGACAACCTGAACGTCAGCTTCTCGACCGAAGCCGGGCCGCTGCATGCGTTGAAAAACGTCAGTTTCGATGTACCGGAAAACCGGATTGTCGGCATCGTGGGCGAATCCGGCTGCGGGAAATCCACGTTGATCAACGCCATTTTGGGCCTGCTGGCAGACAATGGTAGCATCGAGGGTGGCTCGATCCTGTTCGAAGGGCAGGATGAACTGACAAGCCTGCCCTCGTCGCGGATGCGCGACCTGCGCGGCCCGCGCATAGCCACCGTGTTTCAGGACCCGATGGGCGCGTTGAACCCGGTCATCTCGGTCGGAAAGCAGATGCTGAATATCCAGTATCGCTCGACCTTGTCGAAAGACGAAAAGATGAACCGCGCTGTCGAGATGCTGGAACTGGTCCGCATTCCTGATGCCCGCGCGGCGCTGGCGCGGTATCCGCATCAGTTCTCGGGCGGGATGAAACAGCGGATTGCCATCGCCATGGCGCTGATGATGGAACCCGCCCTTCTAATCGCGGATGAACCCACAACGGCGTTGGATGCGACACTTGAGGTGACCACGATCGAGTTGCTCAAGGATTTGCAGCAGAAAATCGGCTGTTCGGTCATGTTCATTTCGCACCATCTGGGTGTCATCGCCGAACTGTGTGATGACGTTGTGGTCATGTATGCGGGTGAAGTGGTGGAGCGCGGCACCGTCCGCCAGATATTCCAAGACCCTCGCCACCCTTACACAGCGCGATTGCTTGAATGCGACCCGGCGCGGCAAAGCGAACGCACCCGGCATCTGCCGACAATCCCCGGAGAAATCCCTGATCTGCGCGCGCGGCCCGCAGGCTGTATCTTTGCCAATCGGTGCGATCTCGTGAGCGACGCCTGCTCGGCCCCTCCGCCCGACAAAGACATCGGAGACGGTCATGTCGCGCGCTGCATTATTGCAGATTGTCCCGAGGAAACCGGAGTGACTGCATGAGTAGCGATCCCATTCTCAAGGTTGAAGACGTCCAGGTTTCTTTCCCAGTCGGTGGGTTCGGGCGTCGAAACTCGATCCTGGGCGTGGCCGGGGTGAGTTTTGAAGTTAACCGAGGCGAAACCTTTGCACTCGTTGGAGAAAGCGGGTCGGGTAAAACGACCCTCGCGCGGGCTGTGAATGGTCTGCAGGAAATTAGCGCAGGATCCATAACGTTCGAAGATCAACGTATCGACGAGTTAGACCCAAGGGCGATGAAGCCTGTCCGCAAACGCATGTCGATGATGTTTCAAGACCCAGTAGGATCCCTTTCACCTCGTATGACCGTGGGTGATCTGGTGACGGAACCATTCCGCATTCACGGCATCGAAGGGCGTAATCTGCGGGATGAAGCCGAGCGTCTGCTGACGCTGGTCGGTTTGCCCACAAGCTTTGACTCGCGCTTCCCGCATCAGTTGTCAGGAGGGCAGGCTCGGCGGGTTGGAGTGGCACGAGCCATCGCATTGGACCCGGCGTTGATTATCGCAGACGAACCGACTGCGGGACTGGATGTTTCGGTTCAGGGTGAGGTGCTGAACCTGCTGAACGATTTGCGGGAACGTCTTGGGCTGGCAATGGTGATTATCACGCACAATCTGCACGTGGTGCATCATGTGGCGGATCGAACTGCCGTAATGTATCTGGGTCGATTTGTAGAAGCTGGTGAAACCGAAGAGGTATTCAGCGCGCCGCAGCATCCCTATACCGCAGCACTGCTCTCGGCCAACCCCGAGCCTGATCCGGACAAGACCCACGACCGGATCACCTTGCCGGCTGAAGTCCCTTCGCTGTTGGCTCGACCGTCGGGTTGTGAGTTCCACACCCGTTGTCCCTGGGCTCAATCGCAGTGCAGTTTTGATGCTCCTGAAAGACATGTTACGGATGAGCGGGCAATCGCATGCCACTTCCCGCTGGCACCTGGGGCCCGCCCGCCTGAGCAAAAAGAAAGCGTCTTGTCATGAGTAATGTTGAGGTCATCGAAACCGTCTGGATACCAATGCCTGACGGAACGCAGTTGGCAGCAAGACTGTGGTTGCCCGAAGCGGCGAAAACCACTCCGCTGCCCTGCATCCTCGAATACATACCCTACCGTCGTCGAGACCGCACGCGAATGCGCGACGAAAGTATGCACCCGCATTTTGCAGCCGCTGGGTATGCTTCGATTCGGGTGGATATTCGGGGCTATGGGGATAGCGACGGCATTGCTGAAGACGAGTATTCACATCAGGAAACCCAAGACGGACACGACGTCATCCAGTGGATCGCAGATCAGGACTGGTGTGATGGAAATGTGGGAATGTTCGGAAAAAGTTGGGGGGCATATAATGCGTTCCAAGTCGCGGCAACACGACCCCCGGCCTTGAAGGCTATCGCGCCGGTGATGGGAACGGATGATCGATGGCGCGAGGATATCCATTTCTACGGCGGTTGTCTGGCCAACGATAATTTCTGGTGGGGCTCCATCATGCAGCTCTACAATGCGATGCCGCCCGATCCCGAGATCGTAGGTGAAGACCGCTGGATCGACATGTGGCGCGAACGTATGGAGGGGGCCAGTTTCTGGCCTGCCATGTGGCTGGAACACCAAACCCATGATGAGATGTGGCGACGCGGCTCGATTTGCGAAAACTACGCCGACGTCGAGGTTCCGGTTTACTTTTTCGGCGGGTGGATGGACCTTTATCGCGACACCCCGTTCCGTATCGCTCAACATCTCAGCGGTCCTGTGAAAATCCTGATGGGGCCCTGGGCCCACCTGTATCCACATGAAGGGGTGCCGGGCCCCAAGGCCGATTTTGTAGGGGAAGTCCTTAGGTTCTGGGACCATTGGTTAAAGGGTATCGACACCGGATTAATGGATGAACCACTCTTGCGGTTCTTCATGCAGGAAAGCGCGGCACCAAGTGGAACTCATCTGCAACGTGAAGGACGCTGGGTCGAAGAACCAAGCTGGCCCTCGCCAAACGTCAAAGATCATTCGATGTGGTTAAACGACGGTACTCTGGACATTAAGCCGCGTACTGGCTCTACAATGTCCATTTGCTCGCCACAGAACTTTGGGGCCGCTGCAGGCGATATGTGTTCGTTTGCCATACCCGGCGACATGGCTGAAGACTGCCGGATCGATGCGGCAGGGGCACTGCAATTCAAAGGTGATCCTCTGGAAGCAGCGGTTGACGTTCTGGGCCAGCCCTCTGTTGAAATCACAGTTTCTGCGGATCAGGAGCAAGGCTTCGTTGCTGCTTTGTTGGTCGACGAAGCCCCCAGCGGTGCGCAAACCCTGATTTCTCGGGGGTTCTGCAATCTGAACCATCGGATTGGTGACACCAACCCGACCGCAATTGTGCCGGGCGAGGACATGACCGTGACCATACCGCTTTACGGCAGCGGTTACCGTGTCATGCCCGGTCATCGCATCGTAGTGCAGATAGCCTCGGCTTATTGGCCTGTGCTTTGGCCCGCACCTGCACCCGTAACGCTGACGATCCAGTCGGGGTCATCGTGTTTGCATCTGCCTGTTCGCACGCAAAAGGGGCAAGAATCGGAACCACGCGCGCTGCCCGAGCCAAGCGAGCCTCAAACGGCGCCCCGAAAAACGAAAGTGCGGTCAGGTTCAATGGAACGCTCTATCCGCACTGATCTGACCAACGGAGAAACCATTCACAGGTTTTTCCTTGATGGTGGCGTTTTCGGACCAGTGGGCGATTTCCGCCTCGACGATATTGGAACAGTGTTAAGCGACGTTTCAGATCGGCGTTACACAATCCATCCCAGCGATCCACTTTCGGCCACTGCCACGATGGAGCAGACGGCCGGTTTCGACCGCGAAGGCTGGTCGGCCAAGATCTGGACCTATTCGGAACAGAAAGCGACACCGACAGAGTTTCATTTGACCTCACGTCTCAAGGCTTGGGCAGGAACCGAACTTGTCTATGAGGAGGAGAATGTGCACGTCATCCCTCGTAACGGGATGTAGCCACTAAAACCCAACCAAGTATCCGGCCAAACAGACTACTGTCGGCAGTATAATAACAGGAGAAGAATGATGTCGGTATTCTTGCAGTTTGGACCGCGGGCCGAGACGCATCAACTATCGGTCGGGGGTGTGACCATGCGAGTTGTTACCGAGGGTGAGGGGCCTGCTATCGTATTTGTACCTGGTGGGGACCAAACTGCTGAAGCCTATTCAGAACAGTTCTCGCGCTTATCCGACAGCTTTCGTTGCATCACCTATGATCCTCGCGGTGCGGGCGAGACCCAATCACCCCCGCCTCCCTGGACGATGAACGACTATGCTGCCGACTGTGCGGCGGTGATCGATGCGTTTGCGGGTGGTCGCGCAACTGTATGTGGCTTGTCGTTGGGTGGCCTCGTTACACAGCAAACTGCGATCGACTTTCCTGACAAGGTTCAACTTGCCATTCCCATGGGAACTTCCGCCTATATCGATGGGTTCACGCGCGACTGGATGCAAGCCGAGATTGACCTTCGAAAAGATGGCATAACCCTACCCGACTACTTTCTTGCCCCCCACTATGCGGTCTATGCCTTTCCAGCCAAAGCGCTGCACGAACCAGAACTGTGGGAACAGCTCAAGGCATCTTACACCGAACGCTTCCGCGACCGCGATCCGCAAGCCACAATCGATCAATGGGAAGCGTGCCTGAACTTCGATTGCCGCGAAGATCTGAAAACCTGCCCGGTCCCTATACATGTAGTCGCTTTCTCTGAGGACGTTCAGACCGCTCCAGTCATGTGCAAGGTTGTTTCGGACCTGGCGCAGAACGGAACATTCCACGAGATCCCAGGGCTGGGACATGTTTCCATGACACGCCACAAACCTGACGTCGTAGCGAAAAAACTACGCGAGATTTTAAGCGCCGAATTGGTGCAGCAGTAAACGGCTGACCAGTTAGATGAGAATTGCAATTGCAGGATTTCAGCACGAAACCAACACCTTCGTGGAAAGCCCAACGCGACTGAGTGATTTTGAACAGGCAGATAGCTGGCCAGAATTGCTGCGGGGGCGGGACGTTTTGGGCGTGACGGATGGTATGAATCTGCCCATCGCCGGATTCGCAAAGGCGGCGTTGGCGGAAGGCGTGGAATTACTACCCATTCTGTGGTGCGCAGCAGAACCGGGCGGCAAGGTAACAGACCACGCCTTTGACACCATCGCGGGGCTCATAACTGACAACCTTCAGGGAATGATGCCGCTCGACGGTGTTTACCTGGACCTGCATGGTGCCATGGTGACAGAGTCATGGGATGATGGCGAGGGTGAGCTTTTGGCGCGGATCAGACAGATCATTGGGCCGGATCTTCCGCTTGTTGCAAGCCTTGATATGCATGCCAATATCTCGCAACAAATGGTGAATTACTCGGATGCAATGACCATTTTCCGCACCTACCCGCATCTTGATATGGCAGCCACAGGCGCACGGGCGTATCGGATGATACGCGAAATCCATGCAAATGGCCGACCCGCGAAATCATGGAGACAAGGGGAGTATCTGATCCCGCTGCACAGCCAGTATACAGAAGTGGCGCCAGCCCAAACGCTGTATGGAACTCTGAAGGCGTTCGACGGGCCCGGCACGCGACTGGTTGAACTCGCCATGGGGTTTACCGCAGCGGACACAGCTGATTGTGGTCCATCCGTGCTGGCGTATAGTTCCTCTCAGCCCGACGCCGAGGCAATGGCCGGGCATGTTTTTGCAAAGTTGCAAGCAGCTGAAACACAGTTCGAAACAGCTTTGCTAACCCCAAAGGACGCAGTCGAAACCGCCCAAAAGGCAACTGGCGCTGGGCCTGTTGTGATTGCGGATGTACAGGACAATCCAGGTGCCGGTGCGTCGGCGGACACCACTGGGCTGCTGCGTGAACTTGTTATTCAGAATACCCCACTTTCCATTCTTGGGCTGTTGCATGATCCGCAATTGGCGGCAAAAGCCCATGCCAGGGGTCCAGGTGCAGAATTTGAGGCAGAAATTGGCGGTCGAGGCCTTGGCGAAACGCCATATTTGGCAAATGTGCGTGTGCATCATCTGAGCGATGGCCAATGTCGTTACACGGGCGAAATGTATGGCGGCGGGATTGCAACGCTGGGTCCTTCGACGGCATTGCAGCTGATTGGAACGCAAATTCATGTCATAGTCACCAGCATTCGAAATCAATGTCTGGATCTGGCGCAAATTCGGCTGTTCAATCTGGAACCGGAACGCGCTCGGATCATTTGCGTCAAAAGCACAACCCACTTCCGAGCCGATTTTGAACCCATCGCGCAAGACGTCCTGTTATGCGCCGCGCCGGGGCAGTTTCCCTGTGAACTCAAACATGTAAACTATACAAAGCTGCGATCAGGGGTTCGAATACTCGGAGGATAATTCAAATCCCCAACCCTGTCTCGCAACTTAGCACAGCACAATTTTCCACACTGTAGCCAGGCCAGACAATGGGTGCTGGGGTATCAGTTATTATGCATCCGCCTTTATCAAATCGCTGGCTTTTTCTCCGATCATTATCGCTGGTGCATTGGTGTTTCCACTGACGATTTCCGGCATGATCGAGCAATCGGCCACCCGCAGGTTTTGTATCCCGTGCACCTTTAGCTTTGCATCAACAACCGATGTCTTGGTGCTGCCCATCGCGCAGGTGCCGGTTGGGTGATAGATTGATGCAGTGTTCGATCTGGCCCAATCCAGCGTGCCTTCATAGTCATCGTGGCTTAACTCTGCCGTTGGCCGAAACTCCTCTGAAATTTTTGACGCCAGAGGGTTCTGTTTAGCGATCCTGCGCGCGATGTTCACACCATCCACAATTGTGCGGCAATCCGTTTCTGTAGACAGGTAGTTTGGAATTATTTTGACATGTTTAGACGGATCCGGGCCGTTAAGGCGCAATTCCCCCCGACTTTCCGGGCGTAATTGACAAACCGACATTGTAAAGGCGGAAAACGGATGCACGCCCTCGCCGGGGCTGTCGGCGGACCAGGGCTGAACGTGGAATTGAATATCGGGGGTCTCAACATCCGGGCGGGTCTTCATGAATCCGGTTGCAAGGCTTGCAGCCATGGTCATTGGCCCTGCGCGGAACAACGCGTATTTCAGGGCAATGCGCGCCTGATTGAAGAGGCTGCGGACTTCGTCATTCAATGTCGGTTCATTGCACTTGAATACCAGCCGTGCCTGTAAGTGATCCTGCAGGCCCTTGCCGACACCCGGCAAGGCGTGCAGCGGTTCAATACCGTTTTCTTTCAGGTGGTCCGGGTCCCCGATCCCTGAAAGCATTAGAATCTGTGGTGAGTTTATCGCGCCGCCTGACAGAATGACTTCGCGACGAACTTTCAGCGTTTGCTCGACCCCAGAGCGATCCCGATATACCAGACCGGTCGCCTTTTTCTTGTCCATGACCACGCGTGACACCAACGCGTTGGTGATGATGTTTAAGTTTTGGCGGCCTTTTATGGGCTTTAGATAGGCCACGGCGGCACTGCATCGGCGGCCGTTGCGCGTAGTCAGCTGAAAATACCCAACACCCTCTTGTTTGGCGCCGTTGTAATCGGGGTTAAACGGGTAGCCTGCCGCTTGTGCAGCGGCGACCCACGCGTCGCAGATAGGACGTTGGATACGCATGTTGGACACGGACAAAGGCCCGCCAACACCGTGATATTCGTCTGCGCCCCGCTCTTGATCTTCACAGCGTTTGAACAGAGGCAGGACGTCATCCCAGCCCCATCCTTCATTGCCCATTTGCCGCCAGCGGTCATAGTCTTCCTTTTGACCGCGTACGTATAGCAACCCGTTCAACGAGGATGAGCCGCCCAACACTTTGCCGCGTGGCCAGTCGATCGAGCGCCCGTTCAACCCCGGATCAGGTTCGGTGCGATAACACCAGTCGACCGTGGGGTTATGCATGGTTTTGAAATAGCCAACGGGGATGTGAATCCACGGGTTGCTGTCGCGGCCACCAGCCTCAAGCAATGCAACACTCGTGTTGGGGTCGGCGCTGAGCCGATTGGCAATCACGCAGCCTGCGGAACCGGCCCCGACAATCGCATAATCCACTTCCATTATCGCCTCCTCCCAATGCCGCTGAAAAAAACTCTATGCAAGATAGAGGAATTATACTAGCCTTTTTTGATACAAAACGTCTCAATAATTGCAATCAGGGAGGTAAGCAATGGAGATCGGTAAGAAACTGAGTGGTATTTCGCGGCGGGATTTCTTCCGTGTGGCGGGCCGTTACGGCATGAGCTCGACGCTGTTGGCAGCAGGCGGGTTCGGTGGAGCGATGAGTTTGGCGAATCTGGCTCAGGCCGCCGAATCAACCTATGAAAAGCGCTTTTCTAAAGAGCCGAAACACACGCTGAAGTTTGGTGCTTCTGGATTCAACACTCGCAACCTGCTGATCGAACGCGCCGGTGCGATCGAGTTCGCGCGTGATCTTGAGGAACGCACTGACGGAGAGATCCGGATTGAGTTCATCGGCGACAATCAGATCTGCGGACAGCTGAGCTGTGTCGAGAAGACCCAGCAGGGGATCGTCGACATTTACGCGGCCTCGACCCAGAACTCGGCCGGTGGCGCGCCTTACCTGAACGTGTTGGATTATGCTTACATGTTCCCGAGCCGCGCGGCGCAGTATCACTTTTTCTACAGCCCCGCGAGCCAGCGCATCCTGCGGGATCCCCTGGAAAAACGGCACGGGTTAAAGTTCCTGTTCACCCATTGCGAACTGCGCGGTCTGCAAATGGGTTCGACCTTTGCGGACAAGCCGACCGTGACCAAGCTGGAAGAGCTGTTTGGCACAAAGAACCGCGTGACGGGCACGCAGCTTGGCCGCATCGCCATGCAGCTCTTGAATCTGAACCCTGTGCCGGTGGCATGGGAAGAAACGCTGGACGCTTTGAAAACCGGTCTGATCGACGGCGCCGAAACTTGGGCCTCGGCAGTAGCCTACGCCAATATGGCACCGGTCGTATCTCAGTCGGTCAACCTGAAGTTCTTCTGCGGAACCGAGCATACATCGATGTCGGCCAAGGTCTTTGACGGTTTGGGCGGCGAGTTGCAGGATGCAGTGATGGAGTCCTCTTACTTCACTCAGGCTTTGATTCAGGGTGCGAACGAGGCCGCGCTGCTGAACACAGTTGGGTTCTCAGAGCCGCAATTGCCCAACACGATCTTTGCTGAGAACGGTGTGCGTCCGGCCTTCCTGCCCGACGATCAGATCAAATTGGCCGAGGAGATGTGTGCCCCCAACTATAACCCTGAACCTTGGGCGCAGTGGCGTGAGCGTCTGAACAAATGGGCCGGTGGCATCGACACCTATCAGGAAATCTACGACATCGCGCGTGAGATTCCAGCAGACATGCTGCCGGAGAATGTCGAGCCACGCCGTTGGTGGATGGGCCAGGCCTGATAAGCTTCTGCGAACCGGCCCATAGCGGGCCGGTTCGATGCAAAACCGACTGGGAGGACGGGGTACATGTCGTTTTGGGCAGAAACAGGCGCGATATTCAGCGCCTTTCTCAGCCAGGATTCCTTCGAGATTCAATCTGCGCTGGAATCGAACGCGACCTGGGTATTGGGCGCGGTCGTCGCGGCCCTGGGCGGGGTCGCGATCATGCTGATTTATCGGGCAGTGCCCTTTGTCGAACGCCATCTGGAGCGGTCGGTGATGGTGTATTCCTATCTCGCCATCGCGCTGATCATCTTCTGGGGTGTTATTGATCGGTTCGTCTTTAACGATCAGGAGCCGTGGTCGACGACCATCCCGCCGCTCTTGTTCATGGTCATGGCGTGGTTCGGCGCGTCTTATAACGTCCGTCTGCGCACTCATCTGAGTTTTAGCGAATTTCGAACCGCTATGCCCCGTGGCGGACAGCTGACCTGTCTGATCCTTGATGCGATTTTGTGGTTTGGCTTTGCAGTTATCGTAATCGTGACCACCACGCGTCTGGTGGCGTTGTCGGCGTCAAATTTCCAGATCGTTCTGGGCACGGACAACATCATGCAGTGGTGGTTCCTTCTGGCTGCGCCGCTGTCTTTCTTTCTGATGGTTGGGCGGGTCTTTCAGAACCTGGCAGGTGATCTTCACAACTGGAAAACGGGTGAGCCGCTTATCAAGCAGGCCGTGATTGGGGCAGACTGATGGCTGACGGAACTTTGGTGACATTAATCTCGCTGGGCGTGACCTTTCTGTTCATGCTGGGCGTGCCCGTTTTTCTGGTCATTGGATATTGGGTGATCGGTTGCTCCTTTGTGCTGGGTCTCACCCTGGACAACATGGGTGCCGAGCTTCTCAATGTCTTCAACAAGGGCTTTGCTCTTTTGGCGATGCCCCTGTTCATTCTGACCGGTGACCTCATCAACAAATCCGGCATTGCCCGAAGGCTCAGCGACTTTGCCTACGCCTGTCTGGGCTGGATACGCGGCGGGCTGGCAATGGCCTCGCTTGGGGCATGCGGGTTGTTTGCGGCGATCTCGGGGTCGAACTCGGCGACGACGGCTACAATCGGCTCGATGCTGCATCCAGAGATGGTCAAGGGCGGCTATGATGAACGTTTCAGTGCGGCCACAGCGGCAGCGGGTGGCACGGTGGGGATCATCATTCCCCCATCAATCATCTTCATCGTCTATGGGTTTTTGATGAATCTGCCAATTTCCGAACTTTTTGTGGCAGGGATTCTACCCGGCGCACTGATGGTTATCGGGATGCAATTTGCTTGCTGGATTATCTGCCGCATGAACGGGTGGGGCTACCTGATCCCGTTGCAGCTGAACCGTGTCCTGAAAACGGCGTTTGGCGCTTGGCTTGGTTTCTTCGCCATTGGTTTGGTGCTATGGGGCATTTACACAGGCAAGTTTTCCCCGACCGAGGCCGCAGGTGTAACTGTTGGCTTCTGCGTCATTGCCGGTCTGGTCAGCTATCCGATCAATCGGATCATGGGCGCACGGAACGACATTCCACCAACCGAGAAAAGCTTTGCCGAAATGTTCGTGGTTGAAGGTTTTACAATCCCCGAGATCCCGTCGATCGTGATCCGTTCGGCGCAGATCACCGGCATTCTTGCGCCGCTGATCGCTGTTTCTGTGGTGATGCAACAGATCCTGTCCTTGCTAGGGGCGCAGCAAACCATTGGCGATTTCGTGACTTCAATGGGTGGCTATTATGCGGTTCTGTTCACTTCGATGGTCATCGTCTTCTTTTCGGGCATGGTGCTGGAGAGTTTGCCAGTCACAATCATCCTTGCCCCGATCCTTGCCCCGATTGCAGCTTCGGTTGGAATCGATCCGATTCATTTTTCGGTGATCTTCCTGGTTGGGGCATCTATCGGGTTCATCACACCACCTTACGGTCTAAATCTCTATGTGGCTTCGGGCGTGACAGGCGTACCCTATTTCCGGTTGTTGCGATACACGGTGCCGTATCTGGTGGCGTTGCTGTCGGTTTGGATTTTGGTGTCGCTTGTGCCCGATCTGGCCTTGATCCTACTGCCAAATAGCTAGACTGTTACGGGATGGCTGAAACGGAAACACAAGAGAAAGAAACTCAGATCCCGACCAACTTGCGCCTTCTTCTCATTCTTGAGGAGGTGGCGCGGCGCGGGGTGGCTGTCAAACCATCGGACTTGATCGAAACACTTGGGCTGGCCAAGCCAACCATTCATCGTTTGTTGCAAACGGCAGAAGCCGAAGGTTTCCTGCAACGCGATCTGGACGGTCGCTCTTATGGACCAGGTCGCCGGTTACGGTTGCTTTCGGTCAATACAATGTCGTCAGAGCATCTGCGAACAGCACGTTTGGCAATCTTGCGCAGTGTCGCGGAAGAAGTGGGCGAGACCTGCAATCTGGCGATCCCGGACCGCGAGGGAATGATTTATCTTGACCGGGTCGAAACGAAGTGGCCTTTGCGCATTCAGTTGCCTGTCGGTACGCAAGTGCCTTTCCATTGCACCGCAAGCGGCAAGATGTATTTGTCCACACTGCGGCAGAAAACGTTGGATGGGTTTCTTTCAGCAGGAAACTTACTGCCGCAGACTGAACACTCGTTGACGGATCCCAAAGCTTTGCAAGCGGAAATCCGGCGTATATCCGAAAACAATTTTTCCACAGATGACGAGGAGTTCATGGCCGGAATGACAGCTCTTGCTGTGCCGATTCAAGATGGGCAGGGCAGGTTGGCTGGAACGCTATCGGTTCATGCCCCAACACAACGTCACGATGTCAAAAGCCTGATGTCGTTTCTGGGCACGCTGCAAAAAGGGGCGAAAAAGCTTTCGGCGATGTTAGCCGAATGATCAGCACCTGAGATGACAGTTACGATGTAAATTTCCTTCCCTGCCGTCTCCGGTATCCTCGATCGTGCCCCCTGTGACAACGTTCTGATAATCTTGTGCCTTTGGTCCGGTTTCAAACAACACTGTCGTGTTTCCGAGCGGCGCAAAGGACCGTTTGCGAGTGCTTTGGGGTTGGTTATGCCTTGCTCGACGATATTGCGCTCGATCTCGTCGCGGCTGGTGTCCAGGGCCTTGAATGCGAGCGTGTCTCCCAGCGCACCTGATAAGAATCTGCCGTCGGACACGCGTTAATTGTCGGTAGCAATAAGGAACTCCACATCGCCTTTGACAGCTTCCGGGTATCTTGAAGGGTCGCGAAGCATGATCGCGAGAAGAAGTCGCTACATCCTTGAAAGCCCAGCATTGGTGTTCAAAAGAAATTGGCGGAATATCGGGCTGCTTGCCGCGCCAATTCCGCGCGCGTTCTCTCCGACCGCCGCAGCTTCGACGACCGGAGGGATCAAACCCCGTTTATCCTGATTGACCAGATACCGGCGAACCCGGGCGACCAGTTCATCCCGCACTTCGGGTGGGAATGCGCCATCGATGAAAATTGCTTCGAAGTCGATGACAGCGCAGATGGACAATGCCGCTTTTGCCAATTCCTGCGCAGTGGTGCCGATCCATGGGTCCACATATCGGGAAATGCTGCTCCAATCCTGCGGTTTTCTCCAAAGAACCCCGGGGTCGACACCTGCTTCGATCAGCCTGTCCTCGAGCAGAAACAGTGATGCAGTGTCGATCAGTTGCTGGCTTTCACCCAATGGGCCTGTTGTGCGCATCGCGCCTAAGGCACCTGCATTGCCTTGGTTGCCCTCGAACACCGTGCCGTTCAACGCGACGCCACCGCCGATCATCGAGCCGATGAAGAAATAGAAATAGTCGCGATACTCGGCCCCACGACCATAGAGATGCTCAGCGTGACACGCGGCAGTAGCATCGTTAACCACAAAGACCGGAAGATCGCTGAATTTGGCAACTTCGGAAAAGAAATTCACGTTTTTCCACGACCTGAATTTCTTGGCTGCAAGCCCTGACAGGTCATGCCACTTCCAAAGTTCGAACGGAGTACCGATTCCGATACCGCACACTCGGTCCCGAAGAGTCCGAGGTTCGTGTGAGAGGAGCGTCTCCAGCCCAGACTCCAGAAAGCCGAAAATGACCTCTGGTAGCGGATAGTCATACGTGGTGGAGAGTTGGCGGCGCGGCGTGCCCAAAAAGTCGATCAACAGCAGATCGGCACTACGCCGTCCAATCTTCATCCCCACCGACAAGATGCCTTCCGGGTTCAATTCCATGGGGATTGAGGGCTTCCCCACTTTGCCGCGCAACGGGGTTCCACGTTTGAGAATCCCGTCCTTTTCAAGTTTGCGCAAAATTATTGATACAGTTTGCGGAGACAGGCCTGTTAACCGCGCAACGTCCGCGCCAGCGGTGGGCCCATGTCGCTGTAAAACCGTCAAAATCAGACGTTCGTTGTGATCGCGAACCCCGCTTTGACTTACCCCGCCGGTCAGTGATTTAAGAGCCTCTTTCTCCATAAGTTTGAACATAAACGCCTTATTTTCTTATGAAAAGACATCCGCGCAAATTAATAAATAAACTTTATTTATTTATTGACAGAGAGGCCAGAATCACTGTTCTCTGATTGAGACCTTCATTGGAGGATGAGGTCGGGTCTTGCTGGCATGCCGTGCGAGGCAACAACAATTTTCTGGGAGGACAACATGAGAAATCTATTCAAGATTGCCGCATCAGCGACTGCGCTTACGATGGCCGCAGCATCCGCCCAAGCGGCTGGTGAAACCGTTTGCCTGATTACCAAGACGGATACCAATCCATTTTTTGTAAAGATGAAGGAAGGTGCCACAGCCAAAGCCGAAGAGCTTGGCATGACGCTTAAGGCTTTTGCAGGTAAGGTCGACGGCGACCACGAAACTCAGGTTCAGGCGATCGAAACCTGCATTCTTGATGGCGCAAAGGGAATTCTGCTCACGGCGTCTGACACAAGCTCGATTGTACCGGCTGTTCAGCAGGCGCGCGACGCTGGACTTCTGGTGATTGCGCTGGACACACCGCTGAGCCCAATTGACTCGGCGGATGCTACATTTGCCACGGACAACTACAAAGCTGGTTTACTGATCGGACAATGGGCAAAGGCCAAAATGGGTGATGCAGCTGCCGACGCCAAAATTGCGACACTTGATCTGAACGTCAGCCAGCCAACAGTGGATGTTCTTCGCAACCAAGGTTTCCTGGATGGCTTCGGTGTAGACTTGGCCGACCCCAACGTGATCGGTGACGAAACCGATGCGCGCCTGGTTGGCAGCGATGTAACCGACGGCAACGAGGAAGGTGGCCGACGTGCAATGGAAAACCTTCTGGCAAAAGATCCAACAATCAATGTCGTTCACACGATCAATGAACCAGCAGCGGCAGGTGCTTACGAAGCTCTGAAGTCTATCGGACGTGAGAACGACGTGCTGATCGTCTCGGTTGATGGCGGCTGCCCCGGTGTCCAAAACGTAGAGGCAGGTGTCATTGGTGCCACCAGTCAGCAGTACCCGCTGTTAATGGCCTCGCTGGGTGTCGAAGCCATCAAGAAATGGGCGGACGAAGGTGTGAAGCCCGAAAATACGCCCGGGAAAGACTTCTACGATACCGGCGTTGCACTGATTACCGACCAACCAGTTGACGGCGTCGAGTCTATTTCGGTCGCCGAAGGCCTGGATCTCTGCTGGGGCTAAGCAAGCACCAATTGGATGAGGCGCGTCGCAGCGCCTCATCCTTTCTGTTCACCGAAAAACCGAAACTTCCTTTAAACTGATCTCGTGGCTGCGATGCGCGCTAGGGAAGGGGGAGAGATGTCTGAAGCAAAACGAGGCGCCCAGGAGTTTGAGACTGCTGCCAGTCCGAAAGAGACCGTGGCTGAATTTGAGAGCCACCGGCGCGGCATGTTGGGGAAGTTACAGCACCTTCTCCACGTCAACCCATCTTTTGTGCCTTTGATCGTATTGGTCGGAGCAATATTGATCTTTGGCTTGCTATTGGGTTCAAAATTCTTCTCGCCCTTCGCAATGACCCTGATCCTGCAACAGGTTCAGATTGTAGGTATCGTCGCCGCAGCGCAAAGTTTGGTCATTCTGACCGCCGGCATTGACCTAAGCGTCGGGGCGATCATGGTGTTTTCTTCTGTCATTATGGGGCAATTCACCTTCCGCTACGGTATTCCGGTACCAATTGCCGTCATGTGCGGTCTGGCCGTTGGCACGATGATCGGAGCTTTGAACGGTTGGCTTGTCAGTCGCGTCAAGCTGCCCCCCTTCATTGTCACACTCGGGATGTGGCAGATCGTTCTTGCGACCAACTTTTTGTACTCTGCGAACGAAACCATTCGCAGTCAGGATATCGAAGCCAACGCCCCCTTCCTTCAGTTCTTCGGAACAAAGTTCAGCATTGGCGGGGCGACTTTTACCGTTGGCGTCATATTCATGCTCACGCTTATCTTTGTGCTGGCTTATGCGCTCAAACACACAGCGTGGGGCCGACACGTATATGCCGTAGGGGATGACCCCGAGGCCGCCGAGCTGTCCGGTGTCAACGTCCACAGAACCCTAATGTCCGTCTACATGCTGTCCGGTCTGATCTGCGCTTTTGCGGGCTGGGCTTTGATCGGGCGCATCGGATCGGTCTCACCAACCTCCGGCCAATTGGCCAACATTGAAAGCATCACCGCTGTCGTGATCGGAGGTATTTCTTTGTTCGGCGGCCGTGGCTCCATTCTGGGGTCCCTGTTCGGGGCGCTGATCGTGGGTGTCTTCACCCTCGGGCTGAGGTTGCTTGGCGCAGATGCGCAGTGGACCTTCTTGCTTATCGGGCTTCTCATCATCGCAGCAGTCGCAGTCGACCAGTGGATCAGAAAGGTATCGGGCTGATGTCAGACACAACTCCAGTCGTCCAAGGGCGCGGGATCGTGAAGCGCTATGGCCACGTCACCGCCATCGACCATTCCGACTTTGAGCTGCGCCAAGGTGAAATCCTTGCGGTCATCGGAGACAACGGTGCGGGCAAGTCGTCTATCGTCAAGGCGATTTGCGGCGCTACGATCCCGGATGAGGGTGAGATCTTGATCGAAGGGAAGAGAGTCAACTTCACCTCACCGATCGACGCTCGCAACATGGGGATTGAGATCGTCTATCAGCAGCTTGCGATGTCCCCGGCGTTATCCATTGCGGACAACATGTTCATGGGTCGCGAGATCCGCAAACAGGGCTTCATGGGCAAATACCTGCGTCAGCTTGACCGACCTGCAATGGAAAAGTTCGCTCGTGAGAAACTGACCGAGCTTGGGCTGATGACCGTTCAATCCATCAACCAAGCGGTTGAGACGCTTTCGGGTGGACAGCGCCAGGGTGTTGCCGTTGCCCGCGCAGCCGCCTTCGCGACCAAGTTCATTATCATGGACGAACCGACGGCTGCTTTGGGGGTCAAGGAAAGCCGCAAGGTGCTTGAACTTATTCAGGATGTACGCGCGCGTGGCATTCCGATCATCCTAATCAGCCACAACATGCCGCATGTCTTTGAAGTTGCAGATCGCATCCATGTGCACCGACTAGGCAAACGGCTCTGCACGATCGATCCCAAGGACTATACGATGTCCGACGCCGTCGCCTTCATGACCGGCGCCAAAGAGCCCCCGAAAGAGGACGCCGCGTGATCAAGCAGGACGTAGAGCGCGTTTGCGATTTGATTTCCTCCCGGAGGCAGGTTGAGGTCCGGACGATTGTTGCAATTGCCGGCCCTCCTGCGTCCGGTAAATCGACCTTGGCAGAAACCGTTGTAAAATCGCTGAACACTCAGCAAAACTCGGTGGTTCCGTTTGCGACTCTGATCCCGATGGACGGCTACCATTTGGACAACGGTGTACTCGAACCGCGCGGTCTGCTGCCGAGAAAAGGCGCGCCAGAAACCTTCGACGGTATTGGGTTTTGCGATGCAATCAGACGGCTTCAGTCTGCACGGCATGAGCTCTTTTACCCAAAATTCGACCGCCATATGGATATTGCCATCGCAAACGCGATTGCTGTTCACCCTGAAACGCCAGTTGTTGTTGTAGAAGGAAACTACCTTCTGATGGACAGCGACCCGTGGAGGACAGTGGCGGATGCGTATGCTGCAACGGTTTTCATAAGCCCAACTTTGGAAGAACTCGAAAGCAGGCTGCAACAGCGATGGATAAAGCATGGATTTGACCCAAAATCCGCGCTTCGACGTGCTAAATCTAACGATCTGCCCAATGCCCAGCTTGTTATTCGCAACAGCAGGAAAGCAGACCTAAACTTAAACCAGAATTATACGGAAACCGGCACACGCTACGCTTTTTGACCCGGTTTTCCAGGCACCAAGTTAGTCTGCCGGGTGTTTCGCTGAACGAAGCCTTGTGCTTGAAATGGAACTGGCAACCAGTACTGCGTGACCGCTTCTTTTCTTAAGGAGCCTCGCGACCAACCTTCACCCAGGCACCCTGAGGCAGATACAAGCAGTCTGGTGTTGACGGATTGTTGGAAGAGTGGCGGTTAAATAATTGCCTCGAGACAGAGCAGGTCACGACATATGGTCGTTCCAAACCATCGCGCCGTTATCTGAAAGGTCGAGGCATGGCATTCAGACGCGCTCGAGCCTTGCGTTTGTCGGCGACAATAGAGTTCGTTGGATCGGCAACCACCCACGAACTGGTGGGCACAGGCGCATGTGTACTGCTGCGCAATTTTCTGATCTGTGTGGTCCGAAAAGGCAGGGTATTTGTGCGGATCCGTTTTCGAGATTCCGGGCGCTCAGGCCGTAGCTTGAAAGGAGGACCCGATGCGTTGGACACGAACATTGCAATTGGTCGACGTGCACTGCGCCGGTGAGATTGGCCGCGTGGTAACAGGAGGCATGCTGGACATCCCCGGCGCGACGATGGCCGACAAGCTTGACCATATCAACAAGGTGGATGACGACTTGCGGCGACTGTTGTGTTCTGAGCCGCGTTCAGGCCCTGCGGGCTCTGTGGTTCTGTTGCTTCCAGCCACTAAACCGGGGGCCGATACAGGCTTTATTGTCTTGCAGCCGGATCAGGCACACGCGATGTCAGGTTCCAATGCAATGTGCGCCGTGACGGCCATTCTGGAAACCGGCATGAAACAGATGGTTGAGCCTGAGACCGAGGTCGTGCTGGATACCGCAGCCGGGTTAGTGCGTGCCATCGCCCGATGCGAGAATGGCAAGGTCATCAACGTGGCGCTGGACATGCCGCCTTCCTTTGTTTTGACCAAAGCTGCTGTCATCGAACCACCCGATCGGGGGCAGATCACGTATGATATCTGCTTTGGCGGCGTGTTTTATGCGTTGGTAGATGTGGAACAAATGGGGCTTACCATATCACCTGAGAATGCACGCGCATTAGCCATGAACGGCGTATCTTTGCGGGAACGGATCGCGTCCAGCATCGAGGTGAAACACCCAACGACGCCAGCTCTGGATGGGCTGGCTTATGTCATGTTCCGTAGCGAAGACGATGACGGGGCCATTCGAACCTGCACGACGATGCGTCCCGGGCGTGTGGATCGGTCTCCTTGTGGCACCGGGTCAAATGCCAACATGGCTGCCCGACATGCCGACGGATTTGTGGAACCGGGTGACAAACTGGTTTCGCGCTCCATAATTGGCGGGGAATTCACCACGGAATTTATCTCCGAAACAGTCATTGGAAGCCACACTGCAACGCAAAACCGCGTTTCCGGTCAATGTTGGATTTATGGCCTGAGCCAAATTGGTCTTGATCCTACCGACCCGTTTCAGAATGGGTTCACACTATCGGACACTTGGGGAGGCTAGCTGCCGCCCTTCGTCTGGTGGGTTTGAAGGTGATATCCGGCGAGATTTTGAGAGTTTGGGGCTTGAACAGATGGCTTGGGGTCAATCTGTTCACATTATTTGAAAGATTTAATCACCTCGTGGCGATCTAAAAGAAATAGGGCAACGCATATGCGACTAGGATTTATTGGAACGGGCGTGATCACCGAGGCGGTGGTAAGCGGCCTTTTGGCGACCGACCTAGAGATTGCTGAGGTTCATGTGACCAAACGCAATCCCCAAGTGTCCGCGCGGCTGGCTGCAACTAGCGATCTTGTGCAGATCTGCGATTCCGCGCAATCGGTTGTTGATAATTCGGATCTGGTGTTTTTGGCTGTCCGCCCGCAGGATGCCCAAGCGGTGTTGCGCCCGCTCACGTTTTCCGAGGGTCAGCACGTCTGCAGCCTGATCGCCACGTTGACGCATGATGCTTTGCAAGACTGGATTGGCGCACCTGTACGACTGTTCCGAGCAATCCCATTGCCCGCAGTCGCACAGCACCGCGGAGTGACTGTCCTGTTTCCACATGACCCGATAGGCGAGGCGCTTTTTAACCCCTTGGGAACTGTGGTCAGTGCCCAGACAGTGGAAGAATTCGATGCCTTTGCCGCCGCAAGTGCGCTGATGGGAACGTACTTTGGTATTTTGGATATCGCTTCGGCCTGGATGCAATCAAACGGAATTAAGCAGGTGGATTCGCAACGCTACCTGAATGGCGTTTTTGCAGCGCTGGCGCAGACCGCGATGAAGGATTGTGAAAAATCCTATGACGCGCAGCGGATCGAGCATTCGACCCCGGCTGGGCTGAACGCACAATTGTTTCAGGTCTTTGTTGAAGCAGGAGGTACAGAGGCCGTAAAGACAGGGCTGGACAGCGTAATGCAGCGTTTATGCAACGCCCGCGAAAGGTCTGAGCGGGGTGAGGAGTGAGGCGCATTCCAGTCGGAACGGTCAGTGTTTTGACGGGTGCCAGCAAGCAAGCCCCGCGCCAAATTCATGCGAAGGACAAGTGAAGCAAACCCGGACAATCTGAAACTTAGGGTTTGTGCATTACAGAGGCTTTATACAGCCTTTCATTGTCTGCCCAACTGAATCCGGTTTCGAACTCGGTTGACCGGATTGATTGCGGGCGCTTGTGTTTTGCATTGCTTTGAAGTGCTCACGGCCATAACTGAATTGATATGGCTAATCGCAGATACAACATCCCTTCTCTAAGCTCGCTGGTTGCCTTTGAGGCGGTGGCGCGACTGCAGGGGTTCGCACGTGCCGCCGAAGAGCTGAACACGTCACAGCCCGCTATCAGTCGCCACATTCGAAACTTGGAGATCCGATATGGTGTTGAGTTCTTTGATCGCGACAAAAACCCGATAGCGCTTACATCCAAAGGCAGTCAGTTTTACGCCGGCGTGGTTCAAGGTTTCGATGCATTGCAAAATGCGGTTCAGGATTTGAAGCAAGTCGATAACAGGGTCACCCTGGTATGTTCTCATTCAGTTTCGCACTTGTTGCTGATGCCGCGATTTGGATACCTTCGGAACGCTATGGGAAATGAGGCCGAACTGCGTGTCATGACTGCTGAATATAATTTGGTTCAAGCTGCAGTCGATTCGGGCGGTGATATTGTTTTTGAATACTCTGCAACAGCGCCTGACACAGAACATGTTGTGGTATGTGAAGAGAAGGTCAAACCGGTTGGGACGCCCGAAATGGTTAGGCGCGCTGTCAGCGCCCTGTCGGGAGAATGCGAAGCACCGCCGCTACTGAGATTGCAGAAAGAGAACTATGGTTGGTTGGATTGGATTGACTGGTGGGATGCGCACCCCGAGTATGCGGATTGGCCGATCTGTGGAGAATTCGATAGCTATGTCTATCTGTTAGAAGCGGCGGCATCCGGTCAGGGTTTGGGTTTGGGTTGGCTCAGTTTCATTGACCCTTACCTAGCGCGTGGTGATCTGGTTGAGATGCCAGTTGACTGGCATTCAACATCCACCAAGGTATATGCTCGGTTAACGCGATTTGGGCAAAGGAACCCAATGGCGCAAAAGTGTCTTTTGCTTTTGAAGGGATCACAGTTAGCAGATTGAGTAAGCCTAGTTGGTGACTGTGGCGGTACGCCACCATGGGTAAACTTATGTTCGGATCATTGAGGCTCAGAATTCAGACTCGGTCATGCTACAAATCGTATCGAGCCATCAGGCAATATTTTGTCGTCAAAGTTGTGTGTTCAAGTCACCTGGCCTGAGCCCCAGAATCTCCTCCAAATTAGTGTTTAGTCCGCTCAACTGAGGGATGGGCAAATAAAGACCAGATGCACCCAGAAAAAGATCACCCAAATGATCAAGGAACAGGAAACTGCACGCCATCTGCGACAGCCAAAGTATGACAGTTGCCCGAAGGTGTTCCAGTCTGCAGGCGCTATCGCAGCCCACATTGTTTGTTGGCCAAGTGTCCTGGAACTTAGAAAGTAGCTTTTGCCTGCATGGCTTTGGCCCCGTCGAAGCGGCGAGCCCATAGCTGCATCGTGTTGTCTTCACGCGTTCCTTCGATATGGAACGGAGTCATCCCCGCCAGAGGAGCAGTTCCACGGAATTCAAAGATTCTTGGTGTCGCTCCCATGGTACGTTGCGCAAGATCAACCAGTAGCGTTGCCGTAAGCGGCCCATGAAAGACCAACCCGTCATACCCCTCGACTGAGCGCGCATAGTCTACGTCATAATGGACCCGGTGCCCGTTGAAGGTCAGGGCCGAATAGCGAAAAAGCATAACTTGCGACGGCGATATTATTTCAGAGACTTCGGCATTGATCGGAGCAGGAATAGGCAAGGATTTTTGAGCATTGGGATGCGGGTCTTCCCGATAAACGATGTCGTGTTCTTCAGTTATGGCCAGCGTTCCGTCGTTCAAAAAAAGCTCGTGTAGAACCGTCACAAAACACAGTTGCCCGCTGCGACCGATCTTTTCGGTTATCTTTTTTATCGTAGAGCGTTTCTTAGCCTGGGAGCCCAGTGGGACAGCTGCCTTGAACTTGAACCGTCCGCCAGCCCACATTCGGCGAGGTAGAGCGACCGGAGGCAGAAAACCACCTTTCTTTGGGTGACCATCACGACCCAGTTCGCCCAGCGGTTTTGCTTCGAGAAAGTAAAGCCAATGCCACAAAGGTGGAAGTGCGTCGCCGCATTGCAATGTCGGTTCGCGGCCAATTGTGGCCTGCATAAACCGGGCAGGTTCGGTGCGCAAAGTGTCCGTACGCGTTTCTGAGCGTCCGATCCAAGAGTCGACGTCGTGCGGCATCAATACGGATCCTTCTTCGTTGGTCACGCGAATGCAGGGTGCAACGCCGCGCCATACTGATCGATTGAGGGGGCGGATGACAACGCTTGCCCTCTTTAACGTCCAGCCAACGGATCAGCATATCGGGTTTCGCGTTGGTTTCGCTTCCTTGAGCTGTCATCTCAGGTCAGCTGTACGCCAGTGCTATCGACCGGTCGGCGGTTGGGCGCTCACCAAAGCGCGCTTTGTAGGCTTTTGAGAAATTGACGATACTGGCAAACCCAGTTGCGACGGCAACATCAATGATGGACAAATCCGTTCCATGCAGCAACACGCGCGCACGGTCCAGACGCAGATTGCGATAGTGTCGTGACGGGCTGGTCTTCAAGTGTTTGTTGAACAACCGTTCGATCTGCCGCCTCGAGATTTTTTCTTCTCGAATCAATTCATCAACCGGGATCGGATCCTGAAGTGAGTCTTCCATTTTCTTGAGAATGCTCAGAAAAGCGGGGTTTCGGGATCCAGCCATTTTTGACATTGTCTGGCGTTGCGATCGGTTGCTGTGATTGTCAAAGTTATGGAGGCAATGGTCCGCCACTTTCTGGGCAGTGCCACTGTCGAAGTCCGATTCAATGATGGAAAGCGTCAAGTCCAGGCTGGCAGTGCCCCCGGCGCTTGACGCCAAACTGTCATCAGCCACAACACGCACCAACAAGCAGTCAAGTTTTGGAAACATCTCTTCAAAAACCGGCGCCAGAGACCAGTGGAGCGTCAGTTGCGCTTCGGTTGCCAACCCGGCGCGCGCCAAGGTAAATGCACCGGTTCCGATCGCCGCGACCCGACCGCCAAATCTGGAATGTCTGCGCAACCATTGCAGAGTTTCAGGGAGAGCGTCGAGATAGCCGGAGTACCCCGAGCACACGATCACGTAGTCTGCATGCCGCGTCATAGAAAGGCCGGTCTCTGTCGGGATTTCGATCCCGTTCGAGCACATTACGTTGCTGCCTGTTTCGGTCATGACCGACCAGGTGTATTCTGTTTCACCTGTCACTAAATTGGCCGCCCGCAGAGGTTCGATTGCCGCCGCGAAATCCAACATGTTGGTGCCTGGAAGCAGCAGAAAGTAAAAGTGGCGCTTTTGGGCAATGATTTCTGAATGCCCGACAGCGCTTGGGTTTTCACCCCCCCGGCAACGGGTGATGGGTTTGGACTCAATATACATACGCTGCCTTGCCTTTCCTCAGACCTTTAGAATGGATTTGAGATCAGTACCCCTGTCTGCAACCATCTCGGGATGCGGGGACTTGCCGGATTCGATCAGCCGTTTTGCAACCATGTAGGCGCGCGGGTCGTTCATTGCGTCGGTCGCAATGAGTTTCCCTTCACAATAGTACCATACCGAGTACGACCCATCGTCACCTTCGCGTGAGACGACCTGATCATAGCCGGCATTCAATCCGGCGATTTGAAGCTTGACGTGATACTGATCCGACCAGAACCAGGGCTTCGCCTTATAGGGTTTGGTGGCACCCATGATGTTTTCGGCTACCGTTTCGGCCTGATCAATGGCATTGCCAACGCTCTCCAATCGGATCTGGGCGTTCCCATGGGGAAACGTCGCACAATCCCCCGCAGCCCAGATACAAGGATGCGAGGTGCGGCCCAACGCATCGGTTTTGATGCCGTTTTCGACGGTAACTCCGGCTGTCTCGGCAAGTGCCGTGTTCGGGGTAATGCCAATCCCTAAAACAACAAAATCGGCAGGGACAACGTCCCCGTTGGCGAGTTCGACACCGTCTGCGCGGCCCTCTCCCGTGACGCGTGCGATCTTGGTACCTTCAAGAATTCGGACGTTGTTGGCATCGTGCAGCTCGCGGAAATACTTGGCGGTTTCCGGTGACGCGACACGCTGCAAAATGCGCGGCGCAGCTTCGATCAGAGTCACATCCAGATCCAGCTTTGCCGCAACGGCAGCGACTTCGAGGCCAATGTAGCCTCCGCCTATGATGGCAACCTTTCGACCTTGCTTGAATTCCGGTGCGATTGCATCGATATCGGCAATCCCTCGGATCGTATAGGTGCCAGTCAGGCTTCCACCTATGCTCTCGGGCAAACGATTGGGGGTTGAGCCTGTCGCGAGGACTAGGTGTTCAAAGGCCAGTGTTTGATCGTCACAGGCAAGTGTCTGATCGTCCACAGAAATGTCCGTCACCCGCTGATTCAGGTGCAAGTCAACCTGATGCTCATCAAAGAAACTCTCGGGCCTCAAGAACAAGCGGTCCCGAGGCAGCTTGCCCAACAGATACGCTTTGGATAGGGGCGGGCGCTGATAGGGTGGGTGCGCCTCCTCTCCGATCAGGGCGATTGGCTTGTCATAGCCAAGATTGCGCAGTTTGACTGCGGCGGAGCAACCCGCTTGCCCCGCCCCGACAATGATGACCCCATAGTTGGTCATTTCATTGACCTCGCAAAGTCACGCTCAAACACATTCGCGGTCCGCGATGTCGAGGGTTCGATCCAGGATCTCCAGACCCGTCATCAGATCCTCTTCTCTGATGTTCAGCGGTGGGGTCAGGCGGACGACATTGGAATAGAAGGACAGGTACAGCCCTTCGTTCATCGCAAAACTCATCATATCCGACATTGGCTTGGCATCCGGGCCCTTCGCTGCAAACGGCACCAATGGTTCGCGCGTGTCGCGGTTCTTGACCAGTTCGATGCCGTTGAACATGCCCTTACCGCGAATATCCCCGATGCTGGGGTGCTTTTCTGCCATTTTCGCCAGCTCGGCCCGCATCTTTTCACCCATGAGGGTTGCGTTTTCCAGAGCGCCTTCGTCCTGCATGGCGCGGATTGCAGCGATGCCTGAGGCGCAGGCCAGCGGATGCCCAGCGTAGGTCAGACCTCCTGGCATCGGGTAGTCGCGCAGCCAGTCATGCAGTTTGGTTGAGACCGACATGGTACCAAGTGGTACATAGCCCGAGTTGATGCCCTTGGCGCTGGTGATGATGTCCGGCTGTACACCCCAGTGATCGACGGCGAACCATTTTCCGGTACGACCGAACCCGGCCATGACCTCATCTGCGATCAGCAGGATGCCGTATTTTTCACATGTTTCCTTGATCGATTGCAGATAACCATCCGGGGGAACGATGATGCCGTTGGTGCCCACGATCGGTTCCAGAATGACGGCCGCCACCGTGTTGGGATTTTCGTACATCAGGATCTCTTCCAGATGCGGACCGCCCTGGGCCACCGGGCATTTCGCCGGATCGGTGTGGCCTGTCGGCAGGCGATACACGTAAGGGTCCAGCATCCTCACCACGCCCGGCATATCGGCGCGGGTCAGGTGGTGGCGTGGGTCGCCTGTCAGGGACAGTGTGCCCCCGGTTGCCCCATGATACGAGCGATAGCGCGCGATGATCTTGGTCCGGCCTGTATAGTGCCGCGCCAGACGGATCGCAGTCTCGTTCGCCGCCGAACCTCCGGTAGTGAAAAAGGTCGAGGTAATGTTTTCAGGCGTGATCTCGTTCATGATCGCCGCCATTTCCGAGCGCACATCCGAACCCATCGCCGGGCCGATATAACACAGCTTGTCCGCCTGATCCTTGATCGCCTGTACGATCTTGGGGTGCTGGTGACCCATATTGGCGTTCACCAATTGACTTTGAAAGTCCAGATAGCGTTTGCCGTTGCTGTCCCAGAACCAGCTGCCTTGCGCGCCGGTGATGACACGTGGGCGGCTGCCTTGCTTCGACCAGCTTTGCAGATAGTGATCTGCATGCATGTCCTTGACCCATTCAGGATCATGTGAGGGGAAGGCGTTGCTGAAATCTTCCATAACAGGTCTCTCGGCGGGATGAGGTTTGGATCAATCGATAATGGTGACGGGCTGGCCCAAAGCGTCGGCATCAGGTGTGACGCCCAGACCCGGCCCTTCTGGTGGTGTGATGCGGCCGTTCTCGCGTACAGGGCCATCGGGGGCCAGACGCGGGCCGACATAGTGGCTGAGGTCGCACGTGTTCATGATACCACGCGCAGGTGTGGACGCGGCCAGATGCAGCAACGCGGCGGTGGTGATGTCGCTGCCCCAGGTATCTTCGATACACATCTGGGTGCCCAGCGTCAGGCACAAATCCCGGATTTGCCGCATGGCAGACAGGCCGCTCATCTTGGATAGTTTCAATGCCACGGCCTGCATGCATCCGGCCTGATGCGCGGCGAAGATCGAGGCGATGTCATGCGCGTTCTCGTCAATCTTCATCGGAAGGCCTGTGGTCCGCTGCACGTGGGCGCATTCTTTAAGCGTGGCACAGGGCTGTTCCAGCATGACATCCAGATGGGCCGCAGCACGACCAACCCGGATCGCGGTCAGCGCATCACTGCCGCAGTTCCAATCGCCATAAACCATCGGGCCCGGACCCACGGTTTCGCGCACCTTGGCCAGTCGCTCGACATCCGTTTGCCAGTCGCCATCAGCGCCCAGCTTGACCTGGAACTGGCGCATCCCTTTGTCATAAGCTTCTTGTGCCATGCGGGCCATCTCGTCCGGGGCCACACATGTGATCGAGTGATAAAGCGGCATGTCCTTGACCTGCCGACCTCCCAGCAGGCGATGCACCGGCAGATCGGCGGCTTGGCCGGTCAGGTCCCACAGCGCCGTATCGAGCGCGGATTTTGCGTAACCATGGCCGTGAAGATACCTGTTGGCTTGCTCCATGACGGTTTCCGGCCCCACCGGGTCCGCACCAATGAGCACCGGAGCCAATTCGGCAATGGCCGGGATCACACCCTTGGCATAGGCGGGCAGGTAATGCGGGATCGGACAGACTTCGCCCCAGCCGGACAAGCCCGTATCCGTGTCCAACCGCAAAACCACCGAAATGGTCGTGTCACAGGTTTTCCCATCTGCCATGTAATATGTTTCATGGCTGGTCAGCGGGACTTCCCAGGCAGCAATGCGGGTGATCTTCACGTCAGGTTTCCTTTCATTAACCCGTTGCGCAAATGGCAGGTTTTTCGGTCTTTCTATTGGGGTCGCAAGATGCTTCAGGGCGTTACTACGATGTTGCCAACCGGTCAGTGTCCTGATCTGAGCTGTCGGTATTGGGTGGCGGGCACCTGATCTTGTGCCCGCCGGTTTTGTTTTAAGCTGGAACCGCAACGGGTGCGTCGGTGCGAGGCAGCTTGCTCTGTGGGTCGTAGGCAGGCTCGCCCAGTATGCGACCCTTACGGGGTTCACCTGCGACGATCACTTCGATCTCCTGACCCGGCACGTTGGCGTGCGGCTTGACATAGGCAAAGGCCAGAATCTTGCCGACCGTGTGGCCGTAAGCAACAGATGCTGTCGCGCCAACAATCTCGCCGTTTACCTTGATCGCCTCGCCACCATGTCCGTCTTCGATCCCGTCTGGTTCGATTTCCAGATAGGCGCAGACCCAGGGCATTTCGCCTTTCTCGGACTGCTCGGCGCTGACGCGTGTGGCTTCGACACCCAGATACTCTTTGTCCAGCTTGAAGAAGCGACCCACATTGGCCTCGGGCAGCGTGACTTCGTTGGTCAACTCGCCCGCACCAGGGAAGGCTTTTTCCATCCGCATCGCGTTCATGGCGAAAGAACCGTAATTGACGATGCCATGCGGCTCGCCTGCCGCCCACAGGGCCGTGTAGACATCCACGCAGGCCTCATCCGGCATGTGGAATTCCCAACCCAGCTCACCGGCATAGGACATGCGGAACGCCCATACCTTGTGACCGGCTACAGTGATTTCCTGTGCCGACAACCAGCGGAAACCGGCATTGGACAGGTCCGCATCGGTGCACTGTGCCAGAACCTCGCGCGATTTCGGACCGTTCAGCGACAGGGCCGACCAGCCAGCGGACAGTGGCGTGATGGTCACATTCTCATCTGCGCGGTTGTGGTTCAGGTGGTCCAGCAGACGCTGTTCGAAGAAGGCCGCGCAGACCAGATAGAAGCGGTCATCCGCCATCCGCACCAGCGTGGTTTCCAACTCAATCCGGCCCCGGCGGTTCAGCATGTGGGTTAGTGTGATCGAACCGGTTTTCTGCGGCATCTTGTTGGCGGTCAGACGGTCCAGCAGCACGTAAGCGTCCGGTCCCGAAACCTCGACCTTGGTGAAAGCGGTCACATCCATGATGCCGACGTTTTCGCGGACGGCTTTGACCTCGGCCCCGACCACATCATGCACCACGTTGCGGCGGAAGCTGTAGTGATCGTGCTGCTCGACACCTTCGGGTGCAAACCAACGGGGACGTTCGAAACCATAGACTTCTTCGTAGACCGCGCCTTTGTCCTTGAGGATTTCATACAGCGGCGACGGCTTGATCGGGCGACCTTCTAGACGGTTGAAGTGCGGGAAGGGGATCTCATGGCGCAATTTGTAGTCTTCGTGCGCTTTGATGACCTGCCAGTCTTTCTTTGCATAGGCGCCAAAGCGGCGCGGGTCGTAGTCACGCATCGAGATGTCAGCGGCCCCATGAACCATCCACTTGGCCAGTTCACGGGTCAGGCCAGGGCCCCAACCGATACCGATCTGTGTACCACAGCAGCACCAGTAATTCTTGACGCCCGGAGCGGGGCCAACCATCGGGTTGCCATCCGGCGGATGGCTGATCGCGCCATGCACTTCGCGGGTGATGCCGAGTTCAGCAAAGATCGGCATCCGTTCCAGCGAGTTTTCCAGCCAGGGCATCACGCGGTCATAATCGGCCTCGAACAGCCAGTTCTCGTATTCCCATGGGCATTCGTCATGCCAGACCGAGTTCGAGTTTTCTTTTTCGTAAATCCCGATCAGGCCCTTTTTCTGCTCCATCCGGATGTAGCCCGAGACCATTCTGTCGTCGCGGATCACCGGCAGTTCGGTGTCCAGATCCTGAAACTCAGGTACGTTCTCGGTTACGAAATAGTGGTGCGTCATCGAGGTCATCGGCAGTTGCAGGCCCGACCATTCGCCCATCTGACGAGCGTAAGTGCCGCCAGCATTGACCACATGCTCGCAGATAATCGTGCCCTTCTCGGTCTCGACCACCCAATCACCTGCATCGTTTTGGGTGATGTTGGTGGCGCGGCAGTGACGGAAGATTTTCACGCCTTTCTGACGGGCACCTGTGGCCATGGCCATGGTCACGTTCGACGGGTCAACGTGGCCGTCATCCGGAGTGTAAAGCGCGCCCAGAACGCCTTCGAGGTTATAGAACGGGTGCTTCGCTGCAATAAAGTCCGGGCCCACAAGTTCAATGTTGAAGCCGAGCGAACGACCCACCGACAGGGTGTGGCGCAGCCAATCCATTTCGTCTTCGGTGTAGGCTAGACGGAAGGAACCGCAGCCGTGCCACGTTACGGCTTGCCCGGTCTCTTCCTCGAGCGTCTTTGAATACAGGCCGATGTTATAGTCGACCATGCGGCCCAAACCATAAGAACTGGTGGAATGGGTGATTTGACCTGCGGCGTGCCAAGTCGACCCGCTTGTCAGTTCAGCTTTTTCCAGCAGGACGGTCTCAGCCCCCCAGCCTTCATGACCTAGGTGGTACGCTAGGCCGCATCCCATAACGCCGCCACCAACAATGACGACCTTGGCGCGTTCGGGCAGTTCTTTTGTGGACATCGCAAGAATTCCTGTTCGAGAGTCGCAGATTTCTATGGACTTCCTATTGCCACATATGTACCAGAGTCAATGTCTAACGGCACAAATGTACATACCGAGACTCGCAATGAATGGTACAGATGTTTCAACTGGGGTTCTGGGGCGCCTGTCAGAGGAATTGACGCTTTTGACACCCGAAGCTCAGAAAGCCGCGCGATATGTTTTGGAAAACCCACGGGAAGTTGGTGTTTCCACCGTGCGTGAGATAGCCGAGGCTGCCAGAGTAAAACCAAACACGGTTGTGCGAATGGCCAGGCAAATCGGTTTTGAAGGATATGGAGACTTTCGCGAGCCATTTCGTGATGAGATTCGTCGAAGTGACGTTTCTTTCCCGGACCGGGCGCGTTGGCTGCAGGGAATCAGGCGCACTGGTGACCTTGGAGAACTCTATGCCGACCTGTTGGATTCCGCCATTCGGAACATAGAAGAAACCTTTGCAGAAATTGATGCCGAACAGCTCCAATCCGCAGCAGAAGTTATTTGGTCGGCACGTTCCGTCTATACCCTCGGCGTTGGAATAAACAACTCGAGTGCGTCAAACTTCACATATCTGGCCCGCACGGGGATGACAGACTTTCATGCGATCCCCCGGCCTGGATCAACGGCTATTGATGACCTGGCTTGGGCAGATGAGAAGGATGTGCTGATTGCCATCACGTGTCATCCCTATCGTACTGAAGTCGTCGAGGCAGTGGACATCGCGCGAAAGCAAGGTGTCACTGTCATTGGAATATCAGACTCGCCCGCCAGCCCGATAATTTTGTCGGCACAGCATAGTTTCATTGTCTCGGTAGACACCCCTCAATTCTATCCTTCTTCCCTGTCTATCATTGCACTTTTAGAAACACTGCTCAGCTTTGTTGTTGCTGTGTCGAGTGATGAAATCGTCGAGCGGGTCGAAGAGTTTCACATACGCCGTCATCAGCTTGGCCTTTACCAGGAGGAACACACATGAACGCCCCGCTGACCCATTCGCTGGACGCCAGATTCTACACCGCCCCGGAAGTCTTTGAAAATGAGATGAATGGCCTTCTGATGCGGACTTGGCAATTTGCGGGTCACGCCAACGACATCCCAAATGTCGGCGATTATTTCGCGTTTGAGATTGCCGGCCAGAACCTGTTTGCTATCCGTGGGCGCGACAACGTCATTCGCACATTTTACAATGTGTGCCAGCACCGGGCTCATGAAATGGTTACCGGCACCGGCAATACCCGCGTCGTGGTGTGCCCCTACCACCAGTGGTCTTATGAATTGACCGGCGGATTGCGCGCAGGCCCTAACGTAAAGAACGTTCCCGGCTTTCAGCGCGAAAAAATCTGCCTGACCGAGGTCCGCACCGAAGATTTTTTGGGCTTCCTTTTCGTCAACCTCGACAAAGATGCCGCCCCCATGGACGAATGGTATCCCGGCGTGAGGGAAGAGATTTCGGAATACGTGCCTGGTATAAACGACCTGGCACCGCTGGAATGGGTCGAGATTCCGGAAAACTGCAACTGGAAAGTTTCGATCGAAAACTACTCCGAATGCTACCACTGCCCCTCTAACCACCCCACTTTTGCAGAAGGCGTTGTAAAGCCTGAAACTTACGACATTCAACCCGACGTGGGCGGCGGTTACGTGTTGCGTCACACCACTGAATGTCAGGCGTTGGAAAAGATGACCTATCCGATCGACATGTCAGTTCCGCATGCAGGCGACTATCAGTCGTGGTTCCTGTGGCCGATGTTCTCGTTCCAGTGCTATCCGGGTAACGTGCTGAACACCTATCACTGGCGTGCCAACACTGTGGACACCTGCACCGTATGGCGCGGCTGGTACACCGAAGGCGGTCATGAAAGCGATGTTATCCGGGGGCTCGCGGTACAAGACCGCCAAACAACGGTCGAAGAAGACATCCGCCTTGTCGAATCCGTTCACCGCGGGCTGAAATCCAAAGGCTACGTTCCCGGCCCGCTGGTTCTGGACCCCGCCTGCGGCGTCATGAGTGAACATTCCATCGCCAAGCTCCAACAATGGATGCGTGAGGCGGTGGAATAAAGCCCAGCACAGTTAAACAACTTTTTTCGGAGGGTGTTTTGCCCTCCGAAGCTTTGGAGATGCGCGAAATGCACGACGTGAAGCCCTATTGGCAGAATTACGTGGACGGCACCTGGATCGATGGTGGTGCAGGTCGGATCGATGTTTTCAACCCCGGGACAGGCAAAAAGCTGGCCGAACAGGCGCTGGCTGATGCCGGGGATGTGGATCGCGCTGTAATGGCGGCCCGCCGCGTGCATCTTTCAGGTGCGCTCAGCGAACTGCGCCCCGTGGAACGTGGCCGCATGGTACAGGCTATGGGCCGGTACCTGCTGGATAACATAAACAAGATTGCCCCGGTTCTGACCTTTGAACAGGGCAAGCCGCTCTGGGAAGCGCGCGTTGAGATCGAAGGCGCGGCCCGGTATTTCGAATATTACGGAAATCAGGCTGAAACGGTCGAGGGGCGGTCCATCCCGCTTGGCGCCAACTACTTCGATTTCACCACGTATGAGCCATTTGGGGTATCCGCTCAAATCATTCCTTGGAACTACCCGGTTGAAATGACCGCGCGTTCCCTTTCGGCCGCGCTGGCGACTGGCAACACCGTAGTGATCAAGACGCCTGAATTGACACCTTTGACCAATGCTTGGTTCGCCCACGCGGCCGAAGCTGTTGGCTTGCCTAAAGGCGCCGTAAACATCCTGTGCGCTTTGGGTCACGAGGCTGGTGCGGCGCTGTCGGCGCATCCGCATGTCAATCAAATCGTCTTCACAGGCTCTGTACCGACCGGTATCGCAATCGCCAGCGCAGCCGCGCGCAATGTGGTTCCCTGTGTATTGGAGCTTGGCGGAAAATCCGCAGCCATCGTTCATGATGACGCTGATCTGGACGCCTTTGAAAGCGATGTGCGCTGGGGGATCTACTTCAACGCGGGTCAGGTGTGTTCGGCCATGAGCCGCGTGATCGTACACGAAAGTCGCCATGACGAGCTGGTCGAACGCATTTCGAATGTCGCACGCAACCTTTCCGTCGGTCCGGGTATCGAACGTGGTGAATTTGGCCCGAATATGGGTCCGATGGTCAGCGAGGCGCAACGTGATCGTGCGGCTGGTATGGTGTCTGATGCGATCGCGGCGGGGGCCACGGTAGCCACCGGCGGTCGTAAAATGAATATCCCCGGCGCATTTCTGGAACCAACCCTTCTGACCAACGTCACCCCTGACATGAACATCGCGAATGAAGAAGCTTTTGCACCGGTCCTTTCGGTTCTGAAATTCCGTAGTGATGCCCAGGCTATCGAGATTGCAAACGGAACACCCTATGGGCTGGTCGGCGGTGTTTTCACACGCGATATCGACCGGGCAACGCAGGCCGCACGGCAGATCCGTGCTGGTCAGGTCTTTGTCAACGAATGGTATGCAGGCGGGGTGGAAACGCCATTCGGCGGCTACGGTAAATCCGGGTATGGGCGCGAAAAAGGACGCGAAGCGCTTTGGAATTATGTCCAGACCAAAAACGTGGCCATCCGGTTGCGGAGTTGATCAGCGGAAAAAAACCATCGACGATGAGGAGCAAACCAAGTGCCGATTAAGCCATGCGTGACCGAACTCACAAAAAAGCCGGGTTCTGTAGTGGCTTCACAAAGGACATAACTAATACCACCAAGCGGCTGGTCGGCGCATTTGTTACCTGAACTTTCCGATTTGCGAAGATAACAATGTCTCAACGACGCTGTCGGAACAACAAAACTCGATCGGGTCGGCCAAACTGGAGGACCGCCCTTTTCATCAAAGGAGAATAACATGGACGACAACCTATTCGAACGCGGCTTGAAACAGCGCAAATCGACGCTGGGCGCCGAGTATGTCGAAAAGAACCTTGCAGCCGCCGACGACTTTACTCGCCCGTTCCAAGAAGCCATGACCGCTTGGTGCTGGGGCTTTGGCTGGGGTGACGACACAATCGATCACAAGACACGTTCAATGCTGAACCTCACTATGATTGGCGCTCTGGGCAAGATGCATGAATGGGAAATTCACTGCAATGGCGCTTTGAACAACGGCGTAACCAAAGAAGAAATCCGCTCGATCATTCACGTAATCGGCATATATTGCGGCGTTCCGCAATCGTTGGAATGTTTCCGGGTTGCACGTAAAGTGCTGGAAGAACGCGGCATGCTTTAATCCGCGCAATTGGGCGAAATCAGCAGGAATCCTTGGAACATAGGTTCAACGGTTTGCGGATATAAATCGTTGCGCAAATTGTTGAAACGACGCGAGCACTTGCTTGAATTGATGCTAGCGGATCATATTAGTCCGTTCAATTCCGGCCAGAGCGGATGCCGCTGAATCAGAAGGCTTGAAACCCAAGATCGGCCTAATCTGGCGTTTGATGAACCGGTGGCTTTGTAAAACGACAACTTGAGGTATTTCCACCTTGTCGACTTGGCTGGTGCCAGGCAACCAACGCTTTTCAGCATCAGCAACAAATCCGCATCGCAACCAAGTGGCCGAGGATTCTCTCGGCCAACTTGATTTATGAGTGCGGCTCACAGTTCAACATGAGGGTTTTGTTTGCGGCTTTTTTTCGACCTCTACACGCTTGAGGCCTCGGCCTCTGAACCGAGTTTGCCAGGTCGAACCACTTTACCTGGGTTCATTATGTTATTGGGGTCAATCGCCTCTTTAAGTGTCGACATGAGCGCACGCTTAACAGGGTCCCCATAAGCTTCGTTGAGTTGAATTTTGTCCTGCCCCAACCCGTATTCTGCGCTAAATGAGCCATCCATTTTTGCGACAAGGTCATAAATCCGAGGAGAAATCTCAGTCTGGAGCATTTCAAGAAATGCTGCATTGTCTGCACCTTCTGGCGCCAAGAGATTAAAGTGTATGTTTCCGTCTCCAACATGTCCGTAGATGGAGAGACGAGCACCTTGCCCATACTGGTTTACCAATGCTGACCCGAGTTCAATGAAGCGCCCGACATGCGAGACTCTTACAGACACATCGTGTTTGACAGAGCTACCATTGAGCACCTCGCCCTCAGGTATATGTTCTCTGAGATTCCAAAAATCTTTGCGCTGCTGTTCGCTGGACGCAATTGCCCCGTCAAGGATCAAACCTTGTTCCATCCCTGCTTCGAAAAACGCTTCCATTGCGGGATCAAGGGACAAAATAGTTGAGGATGTCGCAGCTTCGATCAGTACATAGTGCTCCGCTGGCTCCTCTGTCGGACGCCGTAGTTCCGGCACTTTGTTCAGCAGAAGTTGCAGAGACGAGTTCGATATGTACTCGAATGACGTGACGGCCTCACCTGTGGCACTTTGGGCCATCGCCAGCAAGGGCATCAGATCCCCGATGTCGCGTACAGCCAAAAATGCGGTAGCTTGTGACAAGGGTGCACGAAGCAAACGCAGGGATGCCGCGGTGATTATTCCCAGTGAACCCTCAGCCCCAATCAACATGTGATGTAGCGCGTACCCACGATTGTCTTTGCGTAGTGGCGACAGGTTGTTCAGGATCTCACCATTAGGAAGAACGGCTTCCAACCCGAGGACCAGATCTCTTGTAATACCATAGCGTACAGCTGAAACACCGCCAGCGTTCGTCGAGATATTTCCACCGATTTGGCAGGACTCTTGCGATCCGAGTGAAGGCGGAAAGAATAAGTTTTCAGAGGCCGCCGCCGATTGTATTTCCGAAAGCAGACATCCTGCTTCGACTGTCATCGAGAGGTTATTGACATCAACCTCGCGAATTGCGTTCATCCTTTGCATACTGATGAGCAACTGATCGCCTTGGGCACTAGGCGTCGCGCCTCCGCAGTAGCTTGTGTTGCCCCCTACTGGCACCAGCCCCACGCCGTGCTGCTGACACTTTTCTACAATCCGGGCAACGTCCGCTACATTCCGCGGTCGCAAAAGAGCGCTGGTGCAACCGAAGTATTTATTTCGAAAATCATGCGTGAACCCTGCGATTGTCTTTGCCCCGTAAAATTGGGCCACTACTTTGGTCGAGAGGGGGGAACAAGGG